>CAVGYS010000028.1:5721-11976 GCA_963633505.1 Oscillibacter sp. MSJ-31 | reverse complement strand
GTTCACGGTTCCGCTGGTCCGCGAAGACGGCCTTGAAGCCCGAATCCAGTCTGAGATCCACATAGCGTGGAAGCTTGAAGTTCAAGTTTTCCATAATTAGAAGTTTTAGGTGACGCGATTGCGCGTCGGGTTGTTGTTGATGTTCACCTTGCTCCCGGACCGGCCCGAAGGCGGACTCATCGGGAGCACGAGCGCAATATGGGGATAAAAAACATCAAAAGATATAGGAAAACATAAAAATCTGCCTCGCCCCGCAAAAAATATATCTTTTTTACCTGTCCTGCCCAAATCGTTGCGAGCTATTCGTGGCGGCGTGGCAGCCGGGGGAGGCGCCGATAAAGATGCAAGGAAAGCAGAGAACGAGGTGGCGGAGATTCATAGCGTCAGTCGGGGAATATAGTTTTGTCCGCGAGTCACCTCCGGATTCCTAAGAAGCTGTTTTGAAATGGTTCCCGAATTTTATTATGCGGAATTTTCGGTGACTACATGACCGATGACAAAGATAAAAATGGCCGAAAAGGCCGTGTAAGAATGACCGCCCCCTACAGCAGCGAGGCGAGGAGCTTGACGCCATCCTCCATCCGGGATTTGTCGAGGAAGGAGAAGTTGAGCCGCATCGTGTTGCGGTGGCTGCCGTCCGAGTAGAAGAACGAACCTGCGACGTAGGCAACCCCGGCGGAGAGCGCACGGTCGTAGAGCTTCACCGTGTCGCAATCCTCGGGAAGCGTCAAAAAGAGGAAAAGGCCCCCTTCGGGCTTTGTCCAGCTGACCCCCGCAGGCATATACTTCCCCAGCAGAGAGAGCATCAGGTCGCGCTTCTCGCGATAGAGCTCGATGCTTCGGCGCAGATTGGAGTCCAACGCTCCGCCGCCCATGAATTCCGCCGCTACGTACTGATCGAATATCGGCGGGCAGAGATCAAGCGACTGCTTGCAGATATAGATCTGCTCCAACAGCTCCTCCGGAGCGAAAATCCAGCCGAGCCGGAAGCCCGGGGCGAAAATCTTGGAGAAACTCCCCAGATGCAGAGTCCTCTCCGGTGCGAGAGAATAGATGGTGGGAACAGGAGTCCCGCTGTAGCGCAGTTCACGGTAGGGGCTGTCCTCCACTATGAGAAAACCGTACTTCTCCGACAGGGCGCAGAGCTCCCGTCTCTCCCCAAGACTCATCGTCTCCCCGCTCGGATTCTGGAAATCAGGAATCACGTAGCAGAACTTGGCCCTCCGCAGCAGCGCCGAACCCACTCCGCAATCCTCCTCGCGGAAACTCCGCAGCGACACCACCCTGGCCCTGTAGGAACGGAACGACTGCAATGCTCCGAGATAGGTCGGATCGGAGCAGAGAACCACGTCCCCCGGGTTCAGAAGGATGCGGGAGCACACGTCGATGCCCTGCTGCGAGGAGGTGGTAATCTGAATGTTCTCCAGCCCTACGCCGTAGCGTTCCGAAATCACCCTGCGCAGCTCCGGCACACCCTGCGTCGCCCCGTACTGCACCGCCCTGGCCCCGTATTTCTCCAGAACGAGGGCGGACAGACGGCGTATCTCATCCAGAGGGAATGTAGCCGCGTCGGGATAACCTCCTGCAAACGAATATATTGCATTGAGGTCGGTGTGCTTGAAGATTTCCCGCACGGGAGACCTCATGAACGACGGGACATCGTCGGAAAAGAGGGAACTGTAGTTCATCGCCTATCTGTACTCCTCAAATTCCGGCATCGCCAGGCTTGACAGGAAGTCCTGAAGCTTCTCCTCGTCTCTCGGGCAGATCATCAGGACGTCCTTGGTATCGATGACTATGAAGTTCTCCAAGCCCCGGATTGCCAGCAACTTGCCCGGATTGTCGGAGTAGATGATATTGTCCTTGCATTCCTTGATGCGCCCCTTGCCCACGAGGTTCATCGCATTGCCGTTCTCATCGTGGTGGGCGAGGTAGTCGTAGAGCGACTCCCAGTTGCCGATGTCCGCCCAGCGGAAACGGGCCGGGTACACCCAGGCGTTGTCGGTCTTCTCCATCACGGCGTAGTCGATGGAAGTGCGCGGCATGTCGGTGTAGATTCTCTCAAGAAACTCCAGTTCCTGCTCCGAGCCGAGCGCTTCCTGCCAACCGGCCCAGAGATTGGTGATTTCCGGTGCATATTTCTCCAACGCCGCCCGTATCGCCGAGGCTCTCCATACGAAAATGCCCGAGTTCCACAGGAACTCCCCGGTTTCAAGGAACACTTTCGCGAGCTGCACGTCAGGCTTTTCCGTGAACGTCTTGACCTTGACGGGACTGTTGTCCTTCGCCTTGCCGGCCATCTGGATGTAGCCGAAATTAGGGTCCGGCCTCGTAGGCACCACGCCGAGGGTGATCAGGGCATCGGACCCGGCAGCGTAGGAAAGGGCGTTCGAGAGAGTCTCGTTGAAGACGTCGTGCTTGTTGATTATCAGATCCGACGGGGTCACGACCGTCACGGCCGCCGGATCGCGCTTGAGAATCGTGTAGGTGGCGTAGGTCAGGCAGGGTGCCGTGTTGCGGCTGTACGGTTCCAGAAGCAGATTCTCCTCTTTGAGTTCAGGAAGCTGCTGCCGCACGATGTCCTTGTATCTTGGCAGCGAAACCACCAGGATGTTCTCTTCCGGGATTACGGCCTTCATCCTGTTGAACGTGAATCTGAGGAACGACTGTCCTTCTGCAGTGAAGTCAAGGAACTGTTTAGGCCTGTCGACTCTGCTGATGGGCCAGAAGCGGAATCCCGCCCCTCCGGCCATTATTATGCAATAGAAGTGGTTATTAAGCATATAGTGGTATAAAAGCTTGTGGATAATATTCTATTTCAAACTTTGGGCCATCGAAGAGCACCGTCACCACGTCGAAGAACACTTCCAGGTCCGAAGGCAGCCCCTTGCGTGCTTCCGAGTTGAGAAACGCGTTGGCCGCGGCGGAGAGTTTCCGCATCTTTCTCCTGTCGACGTTGGTCTGCGGAGCCGCCGGAGAGGGGATCTGCCGGCTTTTCACCTCCACGATGTGCAGGCCATCGGAATCCAGAGAGATGATGTCAAGCTCCAGATGTCCGCTTCTCCAGTTGCGCCGGATTATCTGATGCCCCCTGCCACTCAGATAGCGGCACGCCTCTTCCTCCCCTTTGCGGCCGATGTCCTGTCTGCTCCCGCTCATAACCTGACGATTGTCACCCCGGTGCCGCCGTTGCGGATGTCTTCGTCCGAGACGCTCAGTCCCGGGATGGTTCTGAGGTATTTTTGAATCTCCTCCCTGAGCACGCCGGTGCCCTTGCCATGGATGATTCTTACCGTGCCCATGTTGAGCATCACGGCATCATCGATATATCTCGTCACGATATTGAGTGCATCGGAGAGCCTCTCGCCGCGGATGTCCAGCTCGGGGGAGAAATTGAGTCTGCGGTCGGTGAGGGAGCTGTCCACCTTCTGTTCTGCCGGCTTGAACTCCTTCCGGGAGGCGTCGCGGAACTCGTTGGAGGAGATGCGCTCCACCTTGTCCGGAGCCATGGTGCTGCTGATGTTGCCCACGACTATGGTCACCGCCTTGTTGGAAATCTTGGACACCTCTCCCACGAGGCCGCCTCCCTTGATTCTGACCTTTTCCCCCACCTTGAGCGGCGCGCTCCGCTGCTCCTTGTCGGACGGAGCGTCTTTTTTGTTGCGTTTCCGGAGAGTGGCGAGCTTCCTGTCTATATAGTCCTCCTTGTCGCGTCCCTCCTTTTCCTTGCGCTTCTCCAGGGCGCCGAGGAAGCCCCGGAGCTCTTCCCTGGCCTCCTTGGTGTGGGCCTTCTCCGCCTGGGCCTGCCGGATGTCCCTGATGGTCTTCTCCACCTGCTTTCCGGCACCTTTCACAATATCCTCCGCCTCCTGCATGGCGGAAGAGATGATGGATTCGCGCAGGCTCTTGATGTCCTCCAGCTCCTTCTGGTACTTTTCGGTGAGACCTGTCAGGGCCTTGTCGCTGTTCTTGACCTTCTGGAGCTTCTCGTCAAGGGCCTTGCGGTTGCGGGCGATCTTGCGCAGATTGCGCTCGATGCCGACGAACTCCTCTCCGGCCCTCCTTTCCGCATCCTTGACGATGTTTTCCGGAAGGCGCATCTTGCGCGCCAGCTCGAACGCGAACGAGTTGCCGGGGAGTCCCATTTCAAGTTTGAACAGCGGTTCAATCTTGGCGGCATCGTAGAGCATCGCGCCGTTGATTACTGAAGTGTCCTCCCCCGAGGCATAGAGCTTGAGGTTGGTGTAGTGGGTGGTGATGACCCCATAGACTCCCCTCCTGTCCATCTCGCTCAGAATGGCCTCCGCTATAGCCCCTCCTGCGGCGGGCTCGGTGCCGGAGCCGAACTCGTCGATCAGCACCAGAGTCTTCTCGTCCGCGCAGGAGAGCATCTCCCTCATCTGCGAGAGGAAGGAGCTGTAGGTGCTCAGGTCGCTCTCTATGCTCTGGTCGTCGCCGATGCTGACGAAAATCCTGTCGAACAGCATCATCTCGGAAGTTTCCGAAGTCGGAATCAGCATGCCCCATTGGAACATATACTGAAGCAGGCCCATTGTCTTGAGGCACACGGACTTGCCTCCGGCGTTGGGACCGGATATCAGAAGTATCCGTTTCTTGGGGGTGAGGGTGAGGGTGAGCGGGACCATCGTCCTGCCCTCCGCACGGAGAGCCTTCTCCAGCAGGGGATGCCTGGCCTTGCGCAGCTCCACGCTCCCCTCGTCGGAAATCACCGGGACTCCGGCGATGAAGTCAAGGGCGGTCTGGGCCTTGGCCATCAGGAAGTCAATCTCTCCGAGGAACCTGGCCCCGGACAGGAGCTCCGGGATATAGGGTCTGAGAAATTCCGTGAATTCGTACAGTATCTTACGGATCTCCCGCTCTTCATCGAAATGCAAGGCTATCAGCTCGTTCTCCAGCTCGACTATCTCCGCCGGCTCGATGAAGGTCGTCTTGCCGGTGGCCGATTCGTCATAGACGAAGCCAGGGAGCTTGCGTTTGGCCGAGGAGCTTACCGGGATGAGGAATTTGCCGTCGCGGATGCTGACGGAGGCGTCGGGGTCGGTTATGCCGTCCTCCTGGGCCTTGCGGAGCACGGCCCCCGCTCTCTTCGAGAGCGACGCCTCCCGGCTGCGTATCGCCCCCCTTATCTCGAGCAGTCTGTCGGATGCCGAGTCCTTGATGTCCCCGTATTTGTCCAGTATGTTTTCTATCCGGCGCTGTATCTCAGGGAACGAATTGACCTGTCCGGCCATTCGCTTGAGTCTCGGATACACCCCGTCCTTGACGCTCCCGAAAAAATGGAGAATCTTGCGTACCGTGTCGGTCGCCGTCTTGAGCTTCCCCAGAGAAAGGAGGTCTATCGACGAGCCCGCCTTGAGCAGCGGCTCCAGGAACGGGACGGTGTCGATGTAGCCCGTGGTCGGGAAACTGTCCTCGAACATCATTATCAGCCTCATCTCGTCCGTCAGGGCGAGCCGCGTCTCGATTTCATCACGCCGGACGGAGAATTCTTCGTTCTTCACCCGATCGGCGGCATAGTCTGTCAGGCATCTGTCCGATATGATGCGGCGTATCTTGTCGAAGCCGAGCTTGGTTTCCAGTCCCGTGTTGATCATTCCGTTTTCTCCCCGAGAAGAAGTTTGAGATTGTTGATGCTGTCTATGGTGCGGATGACCCCTCCACGCACGAACGAGATGGTTCCCGTCTCCTCGCTGACCACCACCACGTCCGCGTCGCACTGCTCGGAAACCCCGAGGGCTGCCTTGTGCCTCATCCCGTAGTGCGCCGGCAAGTCGCTCCGGTCGGTTATCGGGAGGGTGCAGCGTGCCGCGATGATGCGGCTCTCGCCTATGACCATCGCCCCGTCATGCAGAGGGGAGTTCTTGAAGAAGATGTTCATTATCAGCCGGCTGCTGATCTGGGCGTCTATCGTGTCGCCCGTCGCGATGATGTCTTCGAGCGAGTCCTTGCGGCGAATCAGGATGAGCGCTCCCGTCTTCTGATCCGACATTTCCTTGCAGGCCTGCGCGATTTCGGACACGGCCCTGCTGTCCACGGTATCCGCGCTTCTGCCGGCTATCAGCCTCTTCAGCAGCGGCCTCCTCTCCAGCGAATCACCGGCCTTGCGCCCGAGCGAGTTGAGGAAGCGCCGTATCTCCGGCTGGAATATCACTATCAGAGCGATGGCCCCGACATCTATCACCGTGCCGAGAAGAGACGACACCATCTTCAGTCCCAATGCGTTGGCCACAATCT
>CAVGYS010000028.1:0-5711 GCA_963633505.1 Oscillibacter sp. MSJ-31 | reverse complement strand
CCGTTTATAAAAACAGGCACCGCAAAAACACCAAGCAAAACAGCGCAAAATTACCAACCAAAATGCCACAAAAACACCAACCAGGAACACATAACCCAAATAAAATCACTATCTTTGGGCAGTTAATCGGATCATACACGACATGGACTATCTAAAAAGGACAGCTGATGAATTTCTGAGCCTGCAACTGGCTTCCTCCGGTGCGGTATTGATAGAAGGGCCGAAATGGTGTGGCAAGACGACGACTGCAGAGCAGCAAACGAATAGCGTTATCCGCCTGCAAGACCCTGACATGCGTGACAAATATCAGGCAACCTTGGCCGTCAAACCTTCCCTGCTCCTCTCCGGCGCCACCCCTCGGCTGATAGATGAATGGCAGGAGGCGCCGATACTGTGGGATTCTGTCCGGACTCTGGTGGATTCACGAAACGAGTTTGGCCAATTCATCCTGACCGGCTCCAACTCCATTGACCCCGAGGAAAGAAAAAAGTTCATCAGACACTCGGGAAGTGGAAGAATCGCGAAGATGCAGATGCTTCCGATGAGCCTGTATGAGTCAAAGGAATCTAACGGCAAGATATCTCTGAAGGAACTTTTTTGCAATCCTGACCTGGATATAGACGGCATACGCTCCGATATGTCCATTGAGGATTTGATTTTCGCCGCCTGCCGCGGCGGATGGCCAGCTTCACTCAAGGCCGGCTTCGACAAGGCCAGACTTCAGATTGCCAAAAACTACGTACATTCCGTATGCGACACCGACATCTCCACGATTGACGGGACGAACAGGAGCGCCAAAGTCGCGAGCGCCATCCTTCAGAGCTATTCCCGCAACATCTCGACATTGGCCAAGAAGAGTGTGATTTTCAAAGATGTCAACGAGCACATGGAGGGCATCAGCACAACGACCTTCGACATATATATGAATGCACTTCAGCGACTGTTCGTCATACAGGACATAGACGCATGGAGTCCTGCCATACGTTCCGCATCGGCCATACGTCGCGGATCCAAGCGAGAGTTTGTCGATCCCTCCATCGCCGTCGCCGCGTTGGGACTATCTCCGGAAGCACTCCTTACCGACATGAAAACGTTCGGGTTCCTGTTTGAATGCATGGCTATCCGCGACCTGAAAGCCTATTCCATGCCACTCGGAGGGACAATCTCTTACTACCACGACAGATATGATCTCGAGGCGGATGCGGTCCTTCATCTTGAAGATGGCAGATATGCGCTCATAGAGTTCAAGTTGGGAAGCCGCGAGACGGAAGAAGGTGCCGAACACCTTAAAGAAATCAAACGCCTGGTGCAGGAACACAACAGGACAGAGGTTCAAATCAAGCTCCGCGAACCGGACCTGATGATGATAATCACCGGAGGAGAGATGTCTTACACCCGCCCCGACGGGGTCAAAGTCATTCCCTTATCCTGCCTGAAAGACTGAGAAGCCGTATCGTTTTGAGAATATTTGTCTTATCTTTGTCGGGGTCTGCCGAAAGGCGGGCGGCACAATGGGCTTGGAATCACGAGGTGCTGATGCGAGCCGTTTTATGAACATCTGAAAACAACGAAATATGAAAAAGATTCTAATGACGCTCGCAGCCGTCCTTTGCTGCGCAATGGCGACAAACATGTTTACGGCGTGCACTGGAGATCTGAAGGGAATTACGGCCGAGGTGGTCCTTCCCAAAGATGTAAACCTTCTGGAACTGGAACAGTACAGCTACGCCATCCCATTCGAAATCAACAGCGATTCCGAGTGGGAGATAGACTTCGACTTCGGCGAAGGCAGGGACATCTGCTATGTTTACCCGAGCAGCGGAACTGGCAGCGCAGTCGTGAAGATCTGCGTGCTGGACAACTGGACTGACGAGCGCCGCGAGGGCGAGATGTACGTCACCTTCCCGGAAGACGAGAGCAAGAATCAGGTCATCAAGCTCCGCCAGAAGTGCAACCTCGACAACGACGACAATCTTACCGAGGTGACCGAGGGCGACCGCATCTATGCCGTAGGCTACGGCTACAACTATCTCGGCGAGTATGCCTCGGCCAATTCCGTGTCCCGCTGTCCGCTGATCAAGATAGAGGCAAACGAGGACAAAGTACATCTGGGACCCGTTGACGCTTCTTTTGAGGCGAAGACCTATTCGGGATCCAGCATCACCTCGCTGATGAACGAGCTGAACACCGATGCCAAGTTCTCGGGCAAGTATTTCGGCTTCAAGGGAGAAGTCGGAGCCACTTTCTCTATGAAAGATTTCAGCAGCAACAACTACGAGTATGCAATCTCCTACGTGGAAGTGGCCATGCAGAACATCTATCTTGAAATGAACGCCCAAGAAATCATCGACAAATATATGACGGACGAGGCATACGAGGCCATCAACGGCCTGCCGCATAAAGGCAGGCGCGGTAAGGTGACACCGACCACCTATCCCGCGACGGCGGACGGATTCAAGGCACTGGTACAGGACTACGGCACCCACCTGATAGTGAACGCCCGTCTTGGAGGAAAGCTGAAATACCGGATGCGCGTGGACATCAGCAAGGTGGAAGGCAGCTACGACCTGAAGGCATACGCCAACTGCAGCTACAAGAACAAGTATGTAAAGGCATCTGCCAATGTCTCCGACTCGCTCCATTCCTCTTACCAAAACAACAGCAAGGCCTGCGAGGTGAAGCTGCTGGTGCAGGGCGGTGACAAGACCGCAGCCAACAAACTGACCATGAGCGATGGCGATAACGACGCGAACATCGACACCTGGCGGGCGTCTCTGAAGAATGTGAAGAACCAGACGTTGGTCGGCTTGGATGTAAATTCGGGACTCATCCCCCTCTACGACCTCGTTGACCGCAGCCTCACGCTTGCAGAAGACGGAGTGGACGGCGAGAAACGCTACAAGTATCTGAAGGCTTATCTGACAGGCGAGGATTTGCCATCGGAAGACTTTGACTTGGAGGCGGCTTCGGCTGCAATTCTAAAGATTGACATGAACTACGAGACAGGCGTGGCCGCCCATATCGCAAGCATCCCTACGTTCGACGGCAACGTCAAGACAAACACGCTCATCAAGGACATCAACATCGGCGGTCAGAACGTGGCGCAGGTCTGCGAAGAGTACATCCCTGTCATCGACAAGACCAAGCGGGTGAGGGTCATCTATCCAGTAATATCCAACAAAGTAAAATACAATATGGGCTACTTTGTCGGCGATGCCGCCCACAAGCCCGCCAAAGTCTGCTGGGAGGGAACAAGCCTGAGCGTGACGGAGTGTTCGGACGAGCCGATTGGTGCCAAGACGGAGCTGTATGTAAGAGGCTCCAGCTTCACGACGTCGAGCAGTGACGACACAGTGGAGAGCACCACGTCGGACTACACCATGGCCGCACCAGGCAGAGACGGAGCTTACAACTATCCGCTTGTCAAGATATTCAACCAGATATGGATGCGCGAGAATTATGTGGCGAACCACACCACGACAGGTGACCCGATTTCTTGCAAATATAATACTGACGGATTGTGGATGGTAGCCTTTTATACCTATGCAGAGGCCATCAAAAGCAAATTCACTCCTCAAGGCTGGCGTGTCTCAGCCAAGAATGACTTCCTGAGCATCCAGAATATACTCAATGCCAACAATGTGACGACCATCAGCACGGCGAAGGCATTCTTCCCCGATGCAAATGGTGGCGTGCTGGGTTTCTATCACTGGAACTGTGGATGGTGTGCATCCGGCTCCTTCGTTGATGGAGGTTGGAATGGCTACTATGGTTGTTTAAAACCAGATGCCAATAAATCCTACGATGGTGTATTCATGATAGGATCTAAGGAGAATTTTGAGGCCCCCGCCAATTTCTCTTGGGATGAAACTCAACGCTTCCCCGTCCGGTTGGTACATGACATAGAATAGTGAAAAAGCTTTGTTGCATATTCACACTGTGCTTCGCGGCGGTATTGTCATCCTGTGGTGATGGCAATACTGCCGAAAACTTGGCCCCGCGTCCGCGCATCACGCTCGTTACAACGGTGAACGGCGCGGGCGACAACGGTTACAACGACAAGATTACCGCAGGCGTGATGAAGTTCTTCGAGAGCCATGACGTGGCGATGTCGCTCGTCCGACCCGCGACCGTTGAGGATGCCCGGAAGGCGTTGCACTCGTGGCTTACAAAGGATACGGACAGCCGGTCGCTACTCATCCTGGCAGGCAGCGAGTACGAGGCGATGATGAAGTCGGAGGACGTCGCACTCGCCAAAAACCAGAAGATTCTGCTATTCGAAAGCGATGGAATTCCGGGCATCTGTACCTTCCGCATCCAACGTTACGGTGCAAGCTATCTGGCCGGCTGCATGGCCGCTCCGCACCGCGAGGCTACGGTGGTGGCGGCGCTGCCCGGAGAACAGATACTCTCTGACGGCATTCAGGGCTTTGCCGAGGGCTACAGCGCACACAGCGGAGGGAGGCAGGCCGAAGTGAGGTTTCTCGCCGACGACTATTCGGGCTATGCCATGCCCGACAGCACCTATCGCCTGGCCGCCACGATGGAGGATAGTTTCATCTATCCGCTGGCCGGTGGCTCCAACAATGGTTTCTACAAGTATTCGCGCGAACGCAACTTCGTGACCATGCTCGTCTCCGGGATGGATGCCGACTGCTCCACCTACAGCAAGCGCGTGCCGTTCTCCGTAGTCATCAAGATGGACGAAGTGGTGGAGGCTTACCTTAGCGACTGGTACCAGGGATTGGAGCTGGCCGAAAACCGGACGTTCGGCTTGGAGTCGGGCGTAGTGGACATTGTTATAAGTCCGCTGTTCCATGAGACCACCGACATCTGGGAGGACTATTATCTGGACGAAACATATTGGAAGAACGCCTATGGGCAATACAAGGCGGAAGCCATCGGAAAGGAGACGGAATATGAAGCGAGGTAGTCTGTGGCTGTTGCTGGCCGTGGCGTTTTTCGGCTGCTCCAAGGACAAAGGCTTGACGACGGAGCAGGCCGAGGTGACAAGCTGCAAGGTGGCGGTCATCATGCCGCAGTCTCAGCAGACCCGATGGGAGCGTACGACAGCTTGGGCGCTCGACAATATCAAACAGGCGCAGAAAGGTCTTGGACGGCAGGTGCAGTTGGAGTTGGAATGGAAGGACGAGGATGCCGCCGACCTCGATGACTATCTCGACCGCATCGCACAGGACGAAAGCTATGCCGCCATCATCGGCCCGTCAACCTCGGCCAAGGCTGAGATTGCCGCTGCGGCTTGCCGGCCATATGAGAAGACCATCATCCTGCCCATCGCCACTTCGGCGGAGTTCCAGCGCATCAACGCCGGCCGGGGCTATGTGTGGAATCTAACGGAGAGCGACGTGGCTCAGTGCGAAATATTGCTGTCACAAGCGAATTTGTCGGAAGTGAGCAGCGTCAGCCTCCTGGCTTCCGATGATGACTACGGCCGGAGTTTCAGCGACTGGTTTGCTTTTCAGGCCGAAGAGCTGGGAATGGAGGTCGGGACGGTGACGATTTACGGCAGCGAGACTGAACTTCGCGCAGCCGTCAGGGCGCAGCACGAACAGAAGCGCAACTATGGACGAGCATTGATATTCGTGCCTGGCACGGAAGATGACGCCTTGGCCTTTGATGACGAAATCGGTCTGCTGACGGACACGGACTCCGGTCTGGATTTCCCCCTGCTGCTCTGCTCGGACATGATG
>CAVGYS010000027.1:0-12022 GCA_963633505.1 Oscillibacter sp. MSJ-31 | reverse complement strand
GAACTTGAAATAGCACACGGCTGCAAGAGCGACGAGCACTACTCCCACAATCCAGGAGATGATTTTGACTTTCTTTGCCATAACAAACAATTTCCTGCAAACTTAATCAAAATCCCTCGCCTGCGCAATTTCACTTGAGCCTCACTTCAAATTCGTAGGTGCCGGACTTGAGCTCGGCCATCACCTTCCCCTTGAGGCTGCGCATCGGGCCCACGCCCTCGGTGCCGCGAATTGTCTTGACCGCAGACACTTCCGGAGCCTGGAGGACGAGGGAAGCGGTGGTGTTGGCAGGCACGCTGACACGGTAAACGTAGCCGCGCTCCGTCTTCTCCCAGCCGCCGTCGATGCGCCCATACGGGGTCTCGAAGCCGCCCTTGACGTATTTCAAGTCTCCGCCCACGCGAGGCTGAAGGATGAAATGCTTGTAGGCAGGTGCCTGCTCATCTCTTTGGAAACCAAGCAGGTAGGCATACATCCACTCCCCTATCGCGCCGTAGGCGTAGTGGTTGAACGAGTTCATGTCCACCGGGCCGAAGCCGTTCTCGATGGTGTAGGAGTTCCACCTCTCCCACATCGTGGTGGCGCCCTGAAGCACAGGGTAGAGCCAGGACGGGCAGTCGGTTTGCTCAAAGAGAGTGAACGCCACGTCATCGCGCCCCGCATCAGAGAGGGACGGATTGAGGTACGGAGTACCTATAAAGCCGGTAGTCAAGGTGTTGCCGTGCTTTTCAATGTTCTTCACGAGATTCTCCACGGCCTTGTCCCTGACGGAGTCGTCGAAGAGCCCGAAGCGCAGCGGAAGAGCATAAGAGGTCTGGGTGTCCACAGGGACGATGTCGCCATCCTTCGGACCGTCTTCCGGGGTAGGCATACCCGGCCAGCGGAAAGCCTTGTACGGAGCCACGGTCACGCCGTCCTCGCGGACATAGGTGGCGTTGAAAGCCTTTTTTACATTATCATAAAGTTCGGCGTATTTGCGGCTGTCCGAAGTCTTGCCGAGCGCGGCGGCCATCCTTGACATCATATAGGCGTCGTAGGCGTAATAGGCCGTGTTCGTGAGGCCGATGTTGGTGCGCTCCACGGCAAGGTGATCGCCTATCCCGCTGTCCGGCTGGAGGAAACCCTCCGCCTGACGCTCCAGATAGTCCATATAGCGGACCATGGAATCGTACATCTTCGCGATGGCGCGGACGTCACCGTACTGCATATAGACCTGATAAGGGACGATTATGCCGGCGTCCATCCAGCCCATCCATCCCGGGTTCTCGTTGGTGAAGCCGTAAGGAGGACGGCCGGTGACAGGGTAGTAGTTGAAATAGCTGCCGTCGATGTTCTGATTGTCGCGCATCGAATAGAACCAGCGGTCGTAGAACTTGTCCACCCACGGGCTGAAATAGGTCGCCGTGCGTGCGAACACCTGGGCGTCGCCCGTCCATCCCTGACGCTCGTCGCGCTGCGGGCAGTCGGTAGGCACCGCCTGGAAGTTGCCCCTCTGACCCCAGAGGATGTTCTCGAAGAGGCGGTTGACGTTCTTGTCCGAACTCTCGAAGCTGGCTGTCGTCTCGCCGATGGATTCGAGCACCACGGCCTTGACACACTCCACGGGGAGGGCCTTGCTCAGCCCGGTCACGGAGACGTAGCGGAAGCCGTGGTCGGTGAAGACCGGCTGATAAGTCTCCCCGGCGGCGCTCCCGCGCATGACGTAATTGTCTATCGATATGGCTCCGCGGTAGTTCTCCACATAGACCTGCCCCTTCATCTTCTTGTAGATCTCCACCGTGTACGGCTCCACCGGCTCCACGGGGATGGTTTCGGGATAGATCATCTCCCCGAAGCGCAGGGTCACCGTCTGCCCGGACTTTCCCCTCATCCCTTCGAGGCGCGGCACGCCCACTACGTTCTGCCCGAAGTCATAGACGAACGTCCCCTTGACCGGTTCGCTGACGCTGACGGCAGTGAGGGTGACGTTGTTCTGTATCGGGAGGCCCACGTAGGCCTGAATCTGCACTCCCGGGGCCGGACGCTCGAAGACGTCGGCGTTATCCCAGGCCGAGTCGTCGAAGCCGCCGTCCTTCCAGCCGTCCACTTCCTTGCGCGCGTCATAGTCTTCTCCGAACTGGAAACCGTTGCGCACCACCGGGCCGTCGTCGTACTTTTTCCAGCTGCCATCGGTGACTATCACCTCCGAAGTGCCGTCCTCGTAGGTGACGAGCAGCTTCGCGAGCAGCGACTGCCGGATGCCGTACGGGTCCACGTATGCCGATGTGAAGATATTGAGATCGCTGTACCAGCCCGAGCCGAGCATGGCCCCAAGGCCGTTGGCGCCCTGACGGAGCATCGGGGTGACGTCGTAGCTATTGTACATTATGCGGTAGCGGTAATCCGTCCAGCCCGGGTTGAAATAGTCGTTGCTGACGCGCTCGCCGTTGATGTAGAATTCATATATCCCGCGTGCGGTGACGTAGAGCTTCGCGCTCTTGAGAGGACGGTCGAGCTCGACGCTGCGGCGAAGCATCGGAGCGGAAACCTTGCCGTAAGGCTCCCACACTTCCAGCCGGCCCGTGCCGCTCACTTTGTGCAACTGCTCCGGGTCGGTGTAGAGCACCGTGCCCCAATTGTCCTCGGAAATGCTGATGTTGGAGAACTCGGCTTTCTGCCCCTTGGGCTGGAGGAAGCCTATCGAGTGCAGGCGCGCCCAATCGTGCACCCTCTCCCCGCCGGGGTATGGGGTGATGACCATCTGGTAGGGGTTGCCGGAGGAGACGTTCTCCCGGGCCGGGCCGCCCGGAACTCCTTCGGTCGGACGGAGCCTCTCGCCGTCCAGAAGCACTATCAGATTTGATTTGAGATGGTAGCCCGGGGTGCTGACCTTGAGGGTCAGGTGATGGGTGTCATGGGCATTCTCCGCCTTAATGACCTCGGAAAGGTCGATGGTGGAGAGGTGCCTCCTGTCGCCCTCCACGGCGTAATCCACGCTCAATGAAGGCTTTCCGCTGACGTCCAGTCCCACGGTGATATAATTGTCCTTGTCCTTGACGCTGTAGGCGAACACCGCCCGGCTGCTGCCCTGCGGGATGCGGACGTCATAGTCTATGTTGAAGAAGGTGCGGTACTTGGAGACCCCGAGCTTTTCGGAGCCTATCCACTGCGCTCCGCTCCAGCCGCTCCCCATAAGACCCGTCTCGAACCAACTCGGAGCGGATTCAACCTCGGTCCCAGTTTCATCCGTGACGGCGACCTTCCAGAAATAGCGCGTCGAGGCTCGCAGGGCCTTGCCGTCATAGGGAACGTTGAGCGATTCGGGCGAGAACACGCGACCCGAATCATAGACAAAATCCCCTTCCCGGAGGGCCTCCTCCCCTGCTGCAACCATCACTCTGTAGGAGGTCTGGGACGCGCCCGTGCGGTCGGAAGACATCTGCCAGCTGAAGTACGGCCTGGATTCGTCGATTCCTATCGGAGTCTGCATCGACTCGGTGCGAAGATTGACTATGGCCGTCCCGGCCGTGAGGGGAGCTCCCGTCAGCAGAAGTGAGAGCGAGAGCAGGATGGATTGTGCTTTTGTCATCTTTATGCGGTAATAATCGGGGTAAAGTTAAGAATTTTTGACTAATTTCGTGGACACAAATACCACTATATCTAATGAAACGTTCGATTATCACATTGAGCCTCGCCGGCTGTCTGCTCGCGGCGGGTTCAGCCTATGCACAGCAGGACGTCGTGGCGGGGATTCCCGTGAATTACGACGAGTCCAAGGTCGGAGACTACAAGGCCACCCTCCCCGACGCGCTCACGCTCAACAACGGCAAGAAAGTCACCACCGCCAAGGAGTGGTGGCGCAAGCGCCGTCCGGAGGTCCTCAAGGCCGTGGAGGAGAACCAATACGGCAAGTGGCCGGCCAAAAAGCTCAAGGTCCGCTACGACGTCCAGAAGGATCTCGGCTTCGACGGGGCCGCAGTGCGCAAGCAGGTCACAATCTATTTCTCCAAGGACAACGAAGGCCCGCGCGCGGACATTCTCATCTACCTTCCGAAGGACGCCAACGGAGCGGTGCCTCTGCTTCTCAATCTGAGCTTCTCCCCCAACAATCTCGCGGTCGCCGACCCGGGGGTGAAGGAAGGCAGGACGTGGGATCGGGAGACAAAGACGGCGAAAGTCGTCAAATCCGTCCCGGAAGCGGCCAAATACGGGCTTGACAGCCACATCAAGGAGTTCCTCAAGGAGGGCTACGGCTTCGCCACAGTCTGCTACACCGACTTCGAGCCGGATTTCGACGGAGGCATCCTGCTCGGAGTGCGGAGCCTCTACCTCAAGGACGGTCAGACGAGCTTCGCCGACGACGAGTGGGGCGCGGTGTCGGCCTGGGCCTGGGGAGTGAGCAACATAATCGATTATTTCGAGAAGGATCCCGACATCGACGCGAAGCGCATCGCGCTCACCGGCTGCTCGCGTCTTGGCAAGACGACCCTTTGGGCCGGAGCGAGGGATCAGAGAATCGCGGTCGTGATACCGAGCTGCTCCGGTGAGGGCGGGGCCGCGCTGAGCCGCCGCAACTACGGCGAGACCGTAGCGCATCTCGTAGCTCCGGGGCGCTTCCCTTACCAGTTCGCCGCCAACTACGGCAAGTACGCCTCAGACGTGAGCAAGATGCCTGTGGACGCCAATCTTGTCATCTCCCTCGTGGCTCCGAGACCGCTGCTTCTCTCCACGGGCAACACCGACACCTGGTCTGATGCCAAGGGCGAGTTCTGCGCCGCAGTGGAGGCCGGGCCGGTGTATGAACTGCTCGGCAAGGAGGATCTCCGCACCGAGGTGATGCCGGCGGCGGAGCAGCCGATCTTCAACACCCTCGGCTACGCGATGCACGACGGCGGCCACGGCGTGATGCCGCAGGACTGGAAGTACTATCTTGACTTCATCAAACTTTATTTATAATACCACAATGAACAAAATCTTACCAGCAGTGGGCCTGAGCCTCCTCGCCGGAGCCACGCTCGCGAACGCCACGGAGCCCAAGGTCGCCAAGCACAAGCAGAAAGAGAAGAAGATGAACGTGCTGTTCATCATGTCGGACGACATGCGCACCGACTGGAACTGCTACGGCACTCCTCAGATGCACACCCCGAACTTCGACCGCCTGGCCTCGCAGGGCGTGCTCTTCCAGCACAACTATTGCCAGTACCCGCTCTCCGGGCCGTCACGCACCTCCCTGCTCTCCGGCCACAGACCGGTTTCCACGAGGATTTATGACAATTCCCCTTGGTGGGGAGCCGACCATCCGGAGTGGCTCAGCCTGCCGATGTACTTCAAGCAGAACGGCTACACGACCTACGTGTCCGGCAAGATCTTCCATTCCGGGATAGAGGACAGCGAAGCCTGGGACTTCGGGGGATGGGAGCGCCGCCGCAACAAGGGAGTCGGGGACTTCCAACCGTCGCATGTCTCCGATGAGGAGCACCGTCTCTGGGTCGAGGCCCGCGGAGGCGGCAAGAACCTGATAGGCAGAGATATGAAAAAGCTCGTCGCCGGTGACGAGTACAACGTGGGCCACGGAGCGGAATCCGACCGTTGGGGGCCGGACGAGGAGCGCTACAAGAGCGAGGAGACCAACACCGACAAGGCCATAGAGTTCATCAAATCCGCCGCAACCAAGGACGAACCGTTCTTCATAGCCTGCGGCTACTCCAAGCCTCACACCCCGTGCCTCGCGCCGCAGCGCTTCTTCGATCTCTACAACGTCGAGGATATTCCTCTCGCCGAAGATTTCTGCTGCTACCCTATGATTCCGAGAGGCTTCCCGGCCGGCTCGATCAGGGAAATCAACGCCGACGTGTTCATCAACCGCAGGTGCTCTCCGGAGCAGGCTCGCGAGTTCACCCGCGCATACTGGGCCTGCATCAGCTACGTGGACTGGAACGTGGGCAGGCTCATCTCCGCCCTCGATGAGGCGGGACTCAGGGACAATACCATCATCGTGTTCTGCGTGGATCACGGGTTCATGCTCGGAGAGAAGGGCAAGTGGTCCAAGGCCGGCTCCCTCTGGGAGGAGGCCACCAACGTGCCGCTCCTGGTAGTGGATCCGCGCGCCAAAGGCAACGGCAAGGTAAGCTACCGCATCACGGAAAACCTCGACATCTACCCTACCCTCGTGGAGCTTTGCGGGCTTCCGGCCAACACCACTCTGGAGGGAAAGAGTTTCGCCGCCCTGCTCAACGATCCGGAAGCCGATTTCGACAAGCCGGCCTACACCGTGTGGAACAACCACGGCAAGGGCGTGACCGGAGTCGGCATCCGCACGGAGCGTTGGCGCTATGCCGAGTTCTACGGAGCCGGAGCGGGACGGATGCTCATCGATGAGGTGAACGATCCGCACGAACTCGTCAATCTCGTCGATCAGCCGGACCTCGCCCCTATCGTGGAGAAGTTCCACCAGATGGCGGAAGAATACGTCAAGGGACAGCGGGAGTTGTAATCTTGGATCTGTTTTGAAATGCGGCTGGCATAGGTTTTATGTCAGCCGTATTTTTTGTGAAAGTATGATGCCGTTGCTTACGGTGCGGTGTCGGGATGTCGCGAGTGACAGTGTGCCGACATACAAAAAAAGAGATGCCGGCCCCTTGGGGTCGGCATCTCCGGGAATATAATAGACTACAAACTAACTGTCTTTAGTCGCTCAGATTCTTGAAGCCGTAGCCGTTCACGAGACCTGCGGTCTGAAGAACGGTGGTCTCCATAGGGATGAGGTAGATAGGAGCCTTCTTGGCGGCATAGTCCGCATCGGTGTAGCCACCCATGAACTTTGAGCTCCACTCGGCCTCCTGATTGGCGTCAGCCTCGTCGTTCTTGGTGTACATGCCCACAGCCCAGTTGGTCTTCGCATAGCCGCGAGCCTCGAGAGCCTTGGCCTCGTCGCTGTCCGGAGCGATGTACTTGAAGAGACCCTGGATGGCGAGGTTGGTGTTGTCCTCAACCACGGCCACGCTGACATTGTTAGCACGGGAATTGATCTGATAGTCCTTTGCAGACTGCCAATCGTCGTGCTGACCACGCCAGCCCGGATAGAGGACTGCATACTCGTCGGAGTTCGCATCAAGACCTGACGGAGTAGTCATCGTCAGACGATAGCCATAGTCCTTCTTGGCATCCACGTACTTGGTCCATACGTAGGCAGGGAGCTGGTTGCCGTTGTCGAAATGGGCGTAGCCGTTGGCCTTGAGCTGAGCCATATGGTCAACCATCTTCTTGCGGAACTCTACGGCCACCTTAGGGAGATCACCGCTGCGGACAAGGTCCCAACGACGGATGTTCTCACCCTGGAACTCGAGCTGCCTCTCCTTGAGGATGGCCTCGACGAGAGATGACTGAGTATCTGAAGCTGGGGTGGTGAGAAGCTCGGCGAACTTGGCATCACGCACTGACGCATCGAAAGCGCGGTCGTGAACCTTCTTGAGCTCGGTCTGTGCGGCACCCTCGTTGCCGGTCTGGGCATAAGCCTCGGCAAGCATAAGGATGATGTCGGCCTGACGCATATGGATGTAGCTGATACCGCTGTAGAGCTGACGGAGGTCAGGGGTGGCGACACGGTTGAGGTCGTACTTGTTGAGACCGATACCGATTGTCAGACGATTACCGAGAGTGAAGGAGTAGAGTTTCTCAACTCCGTTTCCTGAAGAACCGGTAACGCTCATGGAAACGTCGCGACGCTTGTCCTGAGGATCGAACTCTCCGTAGTAAACCTCCGGATATGAGCAGATCTGCGCGTTGGCCTTAGGAGGCATGCCCGGAGAAGCGCCGGCGGAGCCACGACCGAAGTTGTAGGCGAGTCTTGAGCCGCCACCGCTCTCTTTCATCGTCACCTCGAAGATGGTCTCGGTAGCCTTGTACTGCTCGTTGACCTGCTGGAAGTAGTACTGGAACGGGTTGTCATATACGCGGCCCTGAGTGTCGGAACGAGGATCGACTGTGGTGAGCACAGCCTCGCCCGGCTGCTCGACAGCCTTCTTGAGGTAAGGAAGGGCAGCCTCGTAGAATTTCTTCCAGTCGCTGCGGCGGGCATACTGAGCGTTCTTCTCAGCATCGGTTCCCCATACGTCGAAAGAGATGGCCTTGCCGTCCTTGTCAACGTAGAAGTCGGCGCCAAGGTCGGTGCGGCGGGTCTGATAGCCGGCCTCCATGAAGCACATACGTCCGATGAGACCGTCCACGAAGTTGCGGGTGATCTGGTCTGAGTAGTGACCGTTCTGGCCGATGGTGTAGAGAAGAGGCTCGATACGATAGAGGTTCTCAAGCTCCTTCTCGATGATGTAGTCACGGGAAACGAGACCCTCGCCGGCTTTGCCCGGAGTGGTTACATATTCCACGTCGCCGTAGTACATCACCATATCGTAGTAAGAGAGAGCCCTCAGGGCATAAGCCTGACCGAGAAGGTCGGAAAGCTCGTTGGGAGCGTCCTTGCTGATGGTCTCGTAGTTCTGCTCAAGATAGTAGATGATGTTGTTGCACTTGCTGATAGTGGAGTAGAAACGGTTCCAGTTACCTTTCTGGAAGTTGATGTTGAAGTCCTTCTCAGAGTAAGGCTCAAGATAGAGCTGAGCTCCTCCGACAAGGTCGGTGATATTGCCCACGGAGCACCTCTCGATATCGGAACCGATATTGGTGAAGTTCGGGACATATCCGTTGTTGTACTCGTTGATGAGCTGGTTGTATGCTCCGAGGATTACGGTCTTGGCCGTCTCCGGACCCTTGAAGACGAACTCACCGTCAACTGACGACGGAGAAGAGGTCTCCAGGTTGCAGGACATTACGGCTGCGCCACAAAGGGCCACAGACAGATATTTAATATACTTTTTCATTCCGTTACAAATCTTTACAGTGTGATGTTAAGACCGAAGGTGAAGGTCTTCGCGATAGGGTATGCGTTGTTGTCCACACCCGGAGTCGGGAAGCCGGATCCTGAAATTGTTCTTGTACTGTTGGTGTTGACCTCAGGGTCAAGTCCGGTGTACTTGGTGAAAGTAAGGAGGTTGGAAGCGGTGACGTACGCACGGATGTTCTTCATGCCCACCTTCTTCGCAACGTCCTTAGGAAGAGTGTAGCCCACGGTGACGTTCTTCAGACGCAGGTAGGAGGCATCCTCCAGCCAGCGGTCGAAGAGAAGACCCTTCATGGAAGTCGGAGTGTGCATCGTGGCGTTGGCGTTCATCGCGTCAAGTTCGGCAGGGTCGCTGACGAACTCGATGTCGCCGTTGTTCCAGCGATATGCCGTATAAGCGTCATTGACGAAGTCCATACGGTTGGCACCGAAGTAGTTGTCCTTGGCTCCGTAGGTACACATAAGTGACCAGAAGTTCATCAGGTGACCGCCGATGACGTAGTTGAAGTTGGCGGAGAAGTCAAGATTCTTCCAGCGTCCGGAGAGACTGAACGAACCGGTTGAGCGCGGAGTCATCTCGCCGAGAGAATAGGTATCGGCCTCAGTGATCTTGCCGTCACCGTCGAGGTCCTTGGCCTTGGCTGCTCCAGGGAACGCTACCTGACCGGAAGGAAGCTTGAATGAGCTCGGATATGAATCCAGCGCCCAGTCAGGAATGCCTTCCTTGAGAGTATATACTCCCGTGGTTGGGTCGTAGTCAAAGTCAGCGGTCGTGTACCAACCGTCGTAGGCATAGCCGTTGATTGCGCCGATGCCCACGCCCTCGCTGAGGTAGTACTCACCGGTGTTAGGGCTGCGCTCGGATGAAGCCCACTGCCCATAGTTGGTGGAAGTCACGCTCTCGGCAAGCTTCTCGATCTTGTTGACGTTGTAGTTGTAGATGAAGTTGGCGCTGAGAGTGAAGTCCTTGTTGCGGACGATGTCTCCGCCGAGGGAGAACTCGAGACCGCGGTTGGCCACGGTACCCATGTTCTGGTACTGGTAAGAGTAACCTGAAGACGCGGCAATGCTGATAGGCATCAGAAGGTCGTATGTAGTGCTCCAATATCCTTCGACAACACCGTAGATGCGCTCATCGAGGAAACCGAAGTCGACACCGAGGTTGCGGGACAGGGTTGACTCCCACTTGAGGTCAGGGTTAGGAGCCATGCTGCCGGCGGAGTAGGCGTAGCCATAACCGTTGTTGGTGTCCTTGCGGCTGTCGGAGATGGTGTAGCTGGTCGCTGAAGAGCTCTGTGACCATGTCTCCTTCCAGAGGGAGGAGCTGATGGCGTCAGAACCGGTCACACCGTAGGAGAGACGAAGCTTGAGGTTGGAGAGCCAATCCTTGGTTCCGGCCATGAAAGGCTCGTCAACCACGCGCCATGCGAATGCGGCTGCAGGGAAATAACCCCAGCGGTTGTTCGGAGCGAAGCGTGAAGAACCGTCGGCACGCATCGTGAAGGTGAACATATACCTGTCAAGCAGGGTATAGTTGGCACGGGTGAAGAATGAAAGCGACTTGCCCGGGATGTCGATGCCCTGGGTGAAGGCGTTGTTCTGAGTACCGTTCACGAGCATGGCGAGAGTGGTCTCGCGGTCAAAGTAGCTTGGGAACACCTCGGCATAGTACTGCATCCACTCGCTGTCGTTGTAGATGTATTCGCTTCCGACCATTATGTCAGCCCTGTGGAACTCGGTGTTGAGAGGGAGCTCGTAAGAGGCGGTGTTGGTCCAGTGAAGATCGGAAGACTCGCTCTTGTAGAGGCTGGCGGAGTTGGTGGTGGTGCCGTAGCCTGCCACGTAACCCTCGGACTTGTTGAAGTTCTTGCTCATTCCGAGCTCGCTGCGCAGTTTGAGGCCCTTGAGCGGAGTCCAGTTGGCGGCGGCGATACCGCGGAAGTTGTGATTGTAGTTGGTGTTCTGGGTGTTCCAGGTAAGTTCTACAGGGTTTGCACCCTCGCTGATGTAGCTGTCATAACCTGCACCGAAAGCGCTACCTGCCACGGTATCGTCTCCAAGAGGCTCGATAGGCCTGTAGCGGAAGGCTGAGGCGAGACGAGGGTTGGAGCGGTTCTGCCTGTATGAGTAGGCCACGTTGAGCTCGATGTCGAAGGTGTCGGTGATCTTCTCGATGGTCTTGAGGTTGGCGTTGATTCTCTTAAACCAAGAGTTGATGACGGTACCGTCGTCATTGAGGAAGTTGAGGGAGAACATGGTCCTGTTCTTCTGCGTGCCGTTGCTGACGGTGAGGTTGTGGCTGTGGGCGATACCTGTCTTGTAGAGGTCGCTCTGCCAATTCTTGGCCGTCACACCGGCGTAGTCGGCATAGTGGTTGCCGTTCTCCGCGCCGATACCGAAATACTTGCGCATGTTCTCGTACATCGTGGAGTTGTAGTCTCTCGCGAAGCCGAGGTTGAACTTGAGGTAGTCATAGGTATCCATCACGTCGCGAACGCTGGATGAGGAATCCTTGATCTGCACGAAGCCGTTGTAGGTGACCTGGGTCTGTCCCTCGGCGGCGCTCTTGGTCGTCACGATGACGACGCCGGACGCACCACGTGAACCGTAGATGGCGGTGGCAGCGGCATCCTTGAGGACGTTGATAGACTTGATCTGGTCCGAAGGCACGTTGATGAGGCTGCTTACAGGGAAGCCGTCAACGATGTAGAGAGGGTTGTTGGTCTGGGTGATGGACTTCGCACCGCGGATGCGGATCTGAGGCTCGGCACCCGGAGTGGCGTCGTTGAGAGACACAACCACACCTGCCATCTTACCCTGAAGGGCCTCGCCAACGTTGGCTACCGGAACCTCAAGGTCCTTGGAGCTCACGGCCGCAACGGAACCGGTGAGGTCACGCACCTTGACGGTACCGTAACCGATCACGACGGTCTCATCGAGCATCGTGCTGCTCTCGTGGAGAATGATGTCATATTTGTCCCTGCCGGCGACAACGGTGAACTTCTCATCGTTGTAACCGATGCAGGATACAACCATATTGGAACCTGTAGGAACCGTCAAAGTCCAGTTTCCGTCAAGATCGACGACGACGCCGGTAGTGGTGCCTTCAACGACGACACCGGCGCCGATCACTCCCTGACCGGAAGCATC
>CAVGYS010000026.1:9201-12098 GCA_963633505.1 Oscillibacter sp. MSJ-31 | reverse complement strand
CAGTTATGTCGCTCTCTCTCCTTACCAGAGCGGCGCGACGATAGGAAGCACATCATCTTCCTCTGTTACTATCAAAGGTGTGAAACTTAACACCACGCAGACAGCGACCCTAAACACGTTCGACCCGAATGCAGCACTGATGGCGGGAAAAGAAACGGACGGGGCGCTCAGCTTTAAAAACTTAGTGGCCTATGTTAAAGTTACACCGGTGTTCAACTGCTCAAAGATAAGCCTTGTGAGCAACAACAGTTCCGACGTTCTCTCCGGCACGGTGGACGTCACGCTCAACTATTCCGATAAGGACAAGAGCTGGACTCCATCCGTGGCTGTTTCTTCCGGAGCGAGCGATGCGTCAAACACCGTCTCAATCGAAGGCAACATCGCAGGAAACAAGACATATTACATAGCCGTGCTCCCGGGGACACTTTCAAAAGGATTCAGAGTTATCCTCACACCGACGGTAGCTTTAGGTTCTCCGATAACGACTGTAATAAAGTCAAGCACCAAATCGTTTGAAATCAAGAGAAACAGCAACTTGAATCTTGGGACGATATACGGAGTACAAGTCGGTGACATAATGCTTGCTGACGAGTCTGTTGTCTGCGTTGCCGACGGAGACTACCTTCCGCAAGACCTATGGTCAAGTGCGGTAGGTGTCGTAGCCCACATCTACTCAAGTTCGGACGCAAGCCGCGCATGCTACAAGGGTCTCGCAAAAGCCCTTTCCGGAAAGGCCAAAAAGCCGACGGGGCTTGTATTGGCGCTAAAGAACGCCAGCAGTGGAGCGAAATGGAGTGCATTCTCCTCAAACCAGTCAGAAACTATCACTATAACCACGGGCGCAAGCACCCTGGCTGATGCGTACAAATTGGGAGACGGCTATACAAACACACAAGCCGTATATTCGTATATTACAAATAACCAAGCCTCACTTTCAACCAATACCCCGGCCTTCTATGCCGTATCTACTTATTCGGCAAAAACGCCTGCCAATAGTACCGGATGGTATCTCCCAAGTTACGCAGAGTGGTGCGACATCATGAAATCACTTGGAGGGGTAACAGATACTACGCCAACGACATCTACTGGTAGTCAGATTGCTCTTAATAATACAAGCGCAGGCGTTAACATTGACACCGCCTTGAAGAAAGCAGGTTCATCAAATTACGATGCATTCAATACTGTATATTGGAGTTCCACTGAGGGCGACAGAGCTTTGCTGGCATATTGCGTCGGCATAAGCAATTCATATTTGGCGTATTGTACTAAAAACAAGCAACTCACTACGCCTAGCATTAGCGTCCGCTGCGTCTTCGCATTCTAAGTAAAAATAAAACAGGTTGCCATCTGCGCCTTAGTAGGTATTCTGCAACCATCTCATAAGGAACACGTCATATACCCTGTATGACGTGTTTTTTCGTCATCACGCAAAATGCGTGATGAAACTAAAATAGTTATTACATATTTGCAGATACGAATAAATGTTATAACTTCGCATCATGATGACAAACACGACACTTATACGGATTGGCAACAGCACGGGAGTGGTGATTCCGGCCAGGATCCTTAAATCCCTTTCACTTTCTGTCAAGGACAAGGTGAGCATCGGCGAAGAAAATGGCAGGATCACTTTACGCAAAGTAGCCGACAACACAGAGAAAACGCCATTTACGGCATTGGACCTCTGGTGTGATGAAAACGGATACGAAAAACCCGAGAGCATCGATGATGCATTGGATTACGTTGCAAGAATAAGAAGCACCCGAAGCAACAAAGACATCCCGCAATGGTAGAGAAACAGAAAAGGTACCTGATAGACTCCGATATCCTCATCACGATGCTGCGAGACAGAAAGGATGAAAGCGGACTTAGACAGAAAGCCCTCCGCATCGGTTTACAGAACTGTTATGTAAGCAGCATTTCACTGGCGGAACTATCCTCAGGGGCATATAGGATGGACTCGAGGCGAGGCTTGTTTGAAGTGGACTTTGTAAAAAAGATCTTCAACGTACTTCCGTTCAGCCTTGAAGACTCTTCCGACATGGAATGCTTTGGCAGGGCGAAAGCACTTCTCTTGGGAGCAGGCACGCCGATAGACGACATGGACTTGCTCATCGGGGCATCCGCGCTTGCGGGGGATTTCATAATGGTGACCCACAACACCCGGCATTTCGCCCACATCCCGAGACTCCGGATTGAAGACTGGCTGAATCCGGGCCTGTAAGCATACCACGAAGATAGGGCCGTCCCTCGCGGGGCGGCCCTATCGGAGTATCATTGTGGCATTTCTATTTGTCCCAGCCGGTATTCTGCTTGAGATTGCTGTTCTTCATTATCTCCGTCTGAGGAATCGGGAAGAGGTACATCTTGTCATCCCACTGACGGCTGACAGTCTCGCGCTTGTAGCTGAAGCTTCCGTCTTCGTTCTTGCTGATCTTCATCTCGGTGATGCTCTTGAAGTACTTGTCGGCCTCTTTCCAGCGGCGGACATCCCAGAAGCGATAGCCCTCGAAAGCGAGTTCCACCATACGCTCGTTCTTGTACTTGGTCCAGAACGCATCATTTGACAGACCCGCCTCGAACTCCGGCATGCCGGCGCGGACTCTGGTCTTGCTTGCAAGTTCGCGTGCGGACATCGGGAACTCGGAGCTCGTCGCATCTGCGCTGCCAAGCCACATATAAACGGCCTCGGCATAGTCGAGATACGCGGCTCCAAGACGATAGAGCACGTAGGTGTGGAAGTTGTTCTTCACACGCCCGTTGCTCGCGAGAGAAATCTCCCCGTGGCAGAGTTTTCTGAGGTAGTAGCCGGTCGGGGTACCACCGGAGATAGGCTGCGCGTTGGCGCCTCCGATATAGGTCTGGAGCAATGGAGCACCGGAATAGGTAGGCCACTG
>CAVGYS010000026.1:0-9191 GCA_963633505.1 Oscillibacter sp. MSJ-31 | reverse complement strand
GCGCCATTGTAGGCCACGGTCAGGGCAAGACGCGGATCACGGTTCTTGTACGGATTGCTCTCGTCGTAGCCGCTTCCCGCCTCGCCTATGGCCTTGCCGTTCAGCATATCATAAGCATCCACGAGGTTCTGCGTAGGGCAGTTGCCCCCGGCGCCGCCTTCAATGCCGACAGGATAGTTGTAGCCCTCGACGAGATGGTCTCCGCTCGCGCTGGAATAGTAACGGCGGGCGAGAAGAATCTCCTTGGTGATGCCGGCGGTCGTGTAGTTGTTGGTGTCCCACAGGTCCTCGTACTTCGCGGAAAGCCCCTTCCCCTGCTCCTGGCAGGCGGCGAGCAGCTCCTTGTAATAGAGAGCGGCGTTGTGATAGCGCTCCTTGTCGTTGGAAGCATTGAAGAGCGGACTCGCCCAATACAGAGCGGCCTGAGCCTTGAGGGAAAGCACGGCAAGACGATTGGCGCGTCCCGTCTCGGCGGTTGACAGAGCCATGTCACCGAGGTCGGCATAATCCTCGATGATCTTGTCCTGGATGGCCTGACACTCGTCGATGACGTACTTGAACACCTCGTCTGAAGATGAACGGCTGAGGGTGTTGATCTCCTCCGGAGTCATGTTTTCTCCGACGATAGGCACTCCACCGTACTGCCTTGCGAGCAGGAAGTAGAAGTAGGCGCGCATGAAGCGGCTCTCGTACTGATAGTTCTCATATCTGTACATCTGCTGCTTGTAGTCGTCGTTGAGCA
This sequence comes from Oscillibacter sp. MSJ-31, assembly GCA_963633505.1. Lineage (GTDB taxonomy): Bacteria > Bacteroidota > Bacteroidia > Bacteroidales > UBA932 > Cryptobacteroides. The sequence goes on along the minus strand of CAVGYS010000026.1, from coordinate 8,449 downwards.
CGAGCTCGTCGAAAGTCAGGCCCTGCATCTCGGTGAGGACGGTGTTGCAGGTGGCGATACCGGCATAGAGGTTGGTCCAGAGACTGCTCTTCGCATTGGAAGGGCTCCAGGCCCCGTTGTAGAAATCCTCGATGGCATTGCCGATCTTGCTGTACTCGCTCTCGTCGGTCGCGGAAGCCTGCATCGCACCGGAGCTGTAGTTGCCGAAGTCGTACGGAACAGTATTGTAGATATCGGTCATGAAGCCGCCCACGTTGGTGAAGTTGAGCGCAATATAATCCTTGTCGTAGATATTGTACTCTTTGTAGTCCATCTTGTCGCAAGAAGCGAAAAGCAGGACTGCGGCGGATATAAGTATTATCTTATGTTTCATATCTGTTTCAGGTTACAGTTGTTAAAAGGTCAGACTCACGCCGGCCACAACGCTGCGGTAGAGCTGGGCCGTGCCGTATGCCTCAGGATCGCTGACATCGAGTTTGTCGATGCAGAAGAGGTCGTTGCCTCTGAGATAGAGCTTGGACCCCTTGATGAAGCGGGTGTGGCTGAGCAGTGACTCCGGAAGCTTGTAGTAAAGCTCGAAGTTGCGCAGTTTGAGGAACGAGCGGTCTGCGAGGAACACGGTGTTGTTCTGATAGTTGTTCGCATTGCTCTCGCTGCTCAGACGCGGGAACTTCGCATCCTGGGAGGACGGAGTCCAGCGGTTGTCGTAGTAGTACTGCGAGATGGTGGTGTTGCCCACGAGCGGGTAGTACATGCTCTTGGTGTTGAGCATGGCGCTGTAGTTGCCTGCACCCTGGAAGAGAGCGTAGAATCCGAGCCCCTTCCACTCCGCACCGAGGTGGAAATTGAAGAAGAGCTCCGGAGCGACGGTGCTGTATCCGATGGCCGTGACGTCATTTGAGTCCACGACGCCGTCTCCGTTGACATCCTCATACTTGATGTCGCCCGGACGCACGGTCGAGAAGTTCTGCGCAGGACTTGCGGCGATGTCCGCCTCGTCCTTGAAGAAGCCGATGGCCTTCAGACCGTAAATCTGGCTAACCCTGTTGCCGGTCTGCACGAGGTTGTCATACAGACGAGGCTCTTCCAGCTGCTCAATGATCTTGCTGCGGTTGTAGTTGACGTTGGCGCCGAGAGTGTAGGTGAGATCCCCGCTGCGGCCGTTGTAGCCGACGCCGAGTTCCGTTCCCCAGCTGTCCACGATACCGCCGTTCTCATAAGGGGCTTCCTTGCCCACGACATCGGAGTATTTGCCTTCTGCGCTCACCCAGATGTCGGAGCGGCGCTGATAGTAGGCATCCGCCGTGACGCTGAGTCCGCCAAGGACGCGGGCGTCGAGACCGACGTTAAGCTTGGTGGCCTTTTCGTGACGAGGGTCCGAAGTCGCGAGCTGTCCGAGGTAGGTGCGCCCGAAGTCGGAAGCGAAGCCGCTGTTGAACGGATACACGCCGCCACTGGTGGAATACTGCTGCGCGTAATATGTCCAAACGTCATCTCCCGGGAGGAAGTCGGCGTTGATGATACCTGCGGAGGCACGGAGCTTCAAGTAGTTGATCCACTCCACTCCGCTGAGAAAATCCTCCTTGGAGAGCATCCATGCGAGGGAGAGGGTCGGAGAGAAGCTCCACTTCGTCCCCGGAGCAAGCCTGCTTGAGCCGCTCTCGACGAGGGCGAGGTCAGCGAAATACTTGCCGGCATAACCGTAGTGTGTCCACCAGCTGACGTTCTGACGATAGACGGTCTTGTTGACCCCGTTGACGTCGCTGTAGTCGTAGTCCCACTTCAACTGGGTGTTGAGGCTGTGGTCTCCGACCGCGAGGTCATAGGTGGCGCCGAGTTCCACATGAGCACGGCGGCTATAGCTGTTGGCGTTGGCATCCGAGCTCATCGCGGAGTCGCTGCCATAAGCGGTGGTGGTGGACGTAGGCGCCGATGCTCCTGACGGCCAGCTCGGGACAACCACGTTGTAGATATAGGTCTTGCTGTGGTTCTCGTAGATGTTGGCCATCTGGTCATAGCCGGCCTTGAGGAATGCTCCAAGTCCGTTCACCCAGCCGGAGAGATCCTGCTTGAGGGTCAGGTCGGCGAAGAGCAGACGGTTGTGATTCTTGTAGTAGGCCGCTCCCTGCGTCTGTGCGACAGGGTTGAGCTCTCCGGACCACGTGCCGCTTCCTGCCCACACGCCCTTGTCGTCCTTGATCGGGAACGCGGCGGACGGTACGACATAAATCATGTCTCCCCAGACGTCCACGTTGTCTCCAGGACGGCTGTTCTCCAGCATCATACCGAGAAGGTTGACGCTCAGGTCGGTGGTCGGAGTGAGGTCGATATCCATGTTGAGACGCATATTGCCCTTCACGTACTTGTCCTGCGTGCTGTAGCCATCGTTGGTGTTGGCGTTCTTGATGAATCCCTTGTCGGAGATGAGGTCGAGCATCGCAAAATAGCGGAATCTTCCCTCGCCGCCGCTGAACTCCATGTTGAAGTTGTTGGTGGAGGCGGTGTTGCGGAAGGTCTCGTCCACCCAGTCCACGCTCGGATAGAGAGTCGGGTACTGCCCGCTCTTCAGAGCCCCGAGTTCATCGCTCGAATAGCGGGCGGAGAGTCCGTCGTTGGCACGGGCCTCGTTCATGGCCAGGCCGTAGGTGTAGCCGTCCACGAACTGAGGCTTGTTGATCAGGGAGTTGAACTGATGGTCGTAGGTGAAGCGTATCGAACGGGTGTTGTACTGTCCGCGCTTGGTCGTGATCTGAATCGCGCCGTTGATGCCTCTGTAGCCATAGAGGGCCACTGCCGCGGCATCCTTGAGGATGGCCACGGACTCGACTTCCTCGGCGGAAACGGCCGTGATGTCACGCTCGATGCCATCGACCAGAATCAGAGGGGCGTTGTTGCCGTTGAGGGTCTGGAGACCGCGCACGTAGAAGGTAGGGTTCTGCTCGGCATAGATGCCGGCACCCTGCAGGGATATCAGGCCGAGACCCTGTCCGAGCATGCTGTTGCCTATGTTCTTGGAGTCGCGACGCTCGATATCCTCGGCATTGATGACGGAAACCGCGGCAGTGCTCTCCTCCAGCGTCATGGGACGGGAGACTCCGATGTCAACGGTCCGTTTCTCCGGTTCAGCGGCCTTCTGCGAGCCGCTATCCTGTGCCGCCAGCGTCAGGCTGAAGCAGACTGACAACGCGAGCACGAAAACGTATTTATTTTTCATTTGTTCCATTAATTAGAATTGACAATCAGACTACTCCCAGCCCGGATTCTGAACAAGGCCATAGTGCTTGTTCATCTCCGTGATAGGGAACGGCTGCAGATACCACTTGGCGTCGAATCCGCCTCTGGAAGCGTCCCACCACATTCTGCTGCCGACGGTGATTTCGGCCTTTTCGTACTCGAAGTGCGTAGGCTCATAGAAATCAGGATTGGACTCGTCCGTAATCTTGCCGAAGCAGGTCTTGTACCACTGGGTCTCGCTGCGCACCCACTTCCCGCCATCGCTCTGTTTCATCCTGTAGATAAGCAGTCTGTGGAGAGGCTTCTCGAAGTCGGCCTTCAGCTTGTAGCGTATCATATCGAAGTAGCGTGAATCCTGGAATGCGAACTCGCAGGCCCTCTCACGGAGGATTTCGCTGATCAGCGCATCCTTGTCGGAGGTCAGGTTCTTGTCCGGATTGCACTCCACGAGGCCTCCGAGGCCCACGCGGGCGCGTACCGCATCCACATATTCCACAGCCTTGGCGAGGTCTCCCGTCTGGGCGAGAGCTTCCGCATAGCCGAGATAGATCTCAGGCACGCTGAGCCATACCCACTGAGGATACTTCCCGAGGAAAGCCTCTCCAGCATAGTATTTGAGATAACGGTAGCCGGTGCCGTAATGGTTGTTCTGGGCGATAGGCGCCGTCCCGGCAGTGGTGCCGCCGATCCAGAGCTCGTAGTTCGCTCCGCTGCTCTTGCCGCTGCTCCAGTCGATGGTCTGGAGCGCTCCGTTCACCGCCACGGTCTCGTAGAGACGCGGGTCACGGGTATAGACCCTGTTCTGGAGCATCTGCTGACCCGCGACCTTGTCGCCCTTGACGAACATCTCGTCGAGCTTGCCTTCAGCCTCGGTCTTGTCCCAGTCGAAAGGAGTGCCGTCGGCCCATGGGAACATCTCCACATACTCCTGAGTAGGGCAATAGCTGAAACGCGCATTGGTGCGGAGGTTGATCCAGCCGTAATCGTTGCCCTTGGCGTTTCTGTGCACGCGGATGCCCATAATCACCTCCGGGCTACCCTGAAGCATGTACGAAGCCCTGTATGCATAGCGGTAGTCCTCCTGGGTCGTGCCTTCCGGAACGATCAGATGATAGACTCCCGGATTGGCGTTCATCTTCTGGATAAAGTCCTCGCAGGCCGTCCTGAACCTCTGCCAGCGGGCCACGTCATAGTTGCCGTACCACGCCGGAGAAGAATCCTCCATCGTGTATCCGCTGCCGTCCCAATAAGGCTTGTCGCTGTTGAAAAGAGGAGAAGCGGCGAACTGGAGAATCTTGCACTTCAGAGCCATGGCTCCGCCGATGGTCCAGCGCCCCGTCTCGGAGGCGGCATCGGTCGTGCCCGGATAGCCCCATGGCAGGTGGTTGCCCTTGATGACCTCGTCGAGCAGGCCGACCAGGAAGTTGACCATCTCCTCCACGCTTGCGCGAGGGTAATTGTACTCGCTCTCGTCGCCCTGGAAAGTCCCCTTTATGATAGGGAGACCGCCATAGAAGCGGAACGGCACGAAATAGGCGTTGACAAGCAGACACCTCGCCTCGTCCTTCATCTTCTCCTTCTCGGCAGCCTCGATGCCCGGCACGTCGTCTATCTTCTCGAGGAGAAGGTAGCAGTTGCGCACGTTCTCCCAGATATATTCGTTGAGATAAGGGTAGATATTGCCGTTGTTCTTGCTGTCCACGGCCGAAGTCAGCGCTCCGGTGTAGTACTTGTTGCCGACGATGGTGTTGGAGAAGAACAGCTGGAAGTTGTCAGACAGAGCGTCCGGCATGCCCTTCCAGTAGTTGAGGCACTGAGGAGGGTTGTTGGTGGAGTTGGTAGGGAGCGCATAATACATCTTGTTGTAGATGGCCGCCAGGAACTGGCGGGTGTACTCCGCATTGGTGAACACCGTATCGGCGGTGACCGTACCTCCCGGAGCCTTCTCAAGGAAATCATTGCCGAACTTGAGAGGGTCAGTGCAGGAGTTGATTGCGAATCCGGTGACGAATGCCGCCACGGTCGCTATGATGGCTTTTGAAAAGATTTTCATCGCACTTAGAAATTAAGTCTCACACTGATTGTATAGGTTTTCTGCAATGGATATGAAGGATCCGTGCTGGCCTTGGTCTCAGGATCGCCCCAGATGAACGGGGTGAAAGTGAGAAGGTTATATCCGCTCAGGGCTATCTGCATGCGACTCACCCCGATTGAGGAGAGGAATCTTCCGTGCAGATTGTAGGCGAGCATGAGGGTCTTCAGACGAAAATACCTCGCATCCTGCTCATAGAGGGCGCAGTCCTGATAGTTGTTGGTCTGTCCGTTGGTGAACGTGGCTCTCGGATACTTGGCGTCCTGCGAAGGATTCTCCGGATCCCAGGTGTTGTCCACATGGTACTGGAGCAGGCCTCCCGTAGTGTAGTCGGTCCTTGAGCGGAACGGCATTCTGAAGGACTCGCCGATCATTCGGCTCACGTTCCACGCGCCCGTCCACTGGGTGTTGAACTCGAAGTCCTTCCAGATGAAACCGGCGTTGAGGCCGAGCAGATATTGAGGGTCGTCGGTCATACCGAGCTCACGGGTCATATCGTCGGAATTGATGACTCCGTTGCCGTCGAGATCGACGAACACCGCGTCACCGTCCTGAAGTTCAACCAGCTGCTTAGGGAACGGCTGCCCGAAAGTCTCCTCATAGAGACGAGGCGTGTCGGAGTCGTAGTAGCGGAAGAACTTGTACATATAGCGGGCTCCGATACGGTTACCCTTTTCGTACTGATATTCATTGGTATATGGAGTCTCTTTCTTCTCCACGATCGTGTTCTGGTTGTTGGAGAGGTTCACGTTGACCCAGTAGTTGAAGTCATTGTTGATCCTGTCTCTCCACTTGAGGGAAAGTTCCCAGCCCCAGCTGTCCACTACGCCAAGATTGGCATAAGGCACTGAGAATCCGATGATCGCCGGAGCGGAAAGGTCGCGCAGAAGGATGTCGGTACGATGCTCCTTGTAGTAGTCGAAGGAGGCCTGGAGACGCTCGTTGAGGAAGTTGGCGTCGGCACCGTAGTTCTGCTTGAAGGCCTTTTCCCAAGAGACGTTAGGGTTGTTGCGGGAGTTTTCGTAGGCTCCGAGGAAGGCGGTGGAGTTGTCCACGCCGAAGTTGTAGGCATAACCGCTTCTGGTAGCATAGGCGCTGCTGTTGACGGTGTACGGGTCATCGGTGTACATGAAGCGGGAACCGCCGATCTTGTCGTTGCCGACGAGACCCCAGGAGGCGCGGAGCTTGAAGAAAGACACCACTCCCTTGGCGAAGTCGAAGAACGGCTCATCGCTGACAACCCATCCGAGGGATCCTGCCGGGAACACGCCGAAGCGGCGTGAAGGGTGGAAGTTCTCGGAACCGTTGTAGCCGACGTTGACCTCGGCGAGATAACGCTTCTTGTAGTCGTACGTCACACGTCCAACGAGTCCCACGTAGCCGCGAGGGATGTCGGAATACGTGCTCGGGTAGTATTCCTTGCTCTGGTTGTAGAGCACGAGTCCGCCCACGCTGTGGTCGCCGAAAGTACGGTTGTAGTTGAGGGAAGTCTCGAAGTACCAGTTCCTTGCCTTGCTGAGCGACTCGGAATAGGTCACAGGGGAGTTCTCGCCGCTCTTGCGGTATTGCATCGAACCGTCATTCTGGATGACAGGATAGTAGGTGGCCACACCGGCCGTACCCGTCTGGGTGGAGGTGAAGATGCTGTTGTAGGAGCCCTTCATCTTGAACGAAAGCCCCGGAGTGACGAACTTCAGATCCTGATTGAGGCTGAGGTCCATCTGGAGCTTGTTGATGTTGGTGGAGATGAAACCTCCGATCGTGTAGTACTCAAGTCCGTTGGTGCCCGTGAAAGGCAGGGTGAGCCCGTCGGAATAGTCGGTGGTGGTGGCCACGTACTTGCCGTCCACAAGCCCAGGGCTGGAGAACGGAGTGGAGTAGTAGATGTTGCGGATCATACCGGTCGAACCCTGTCCCGTACGAGGCTTGTCGGCCGTGTTGACGTTGCCGGACACGTCGAAGGAAATCTTCGTGGTGCTCGTGACGTTGACGTCAAGGTTGGAGCGGTAGTTGAATCTCTGATACTGGTAGCCGAAGCTGTACGGCGCGTCGAACTCCTCGAAGAGACCGCCCTGGTTCATGAATCCTGCGGAGACGAAGTACTTCACTCTCTTCGTACCTCCGGAGATGTTGACGCTGTGGTTGGACTGGGTGGTGACCTTCTTCATCATGTAGTCGGTCCACTGCACGCTCGGGAAGCGGATCGGGTCGGACTGGTCCTTGAACTTCTGAATCACGGCGTCAGAGAACACTGCAGGATTGCCGTCGTTGGCGCGCATCTGATTGTAGAACATCGCATAGTCGTAGGAGTTGGCCTGCTTTACGAGATCCGTCGGAGTCAGGAGGGAGAAGGAGGTGTTGACCGTGATCTTGGCCTTGCCCTCGGATCCGCGCTTGGTGGTGATGAGGATTACGCCGTTGGCACCGCGCACACCGAACACCGCAGTGGCGGAAGCGTCCTTGAGCACGGTGATGTTCTCTATGTCCTCAGGGTTGATGTCGGACATCGAGCGCTCGACACCGTCCACCTGGATGAGAGGTGAGGAGTCGCTCCACGTACCCTTGCCACGGACAAACACCGTCGCCGCATCCGAACCCGGCTCACCGGAATACTGGATGGTCGTGACGCCCGAGAGCTGTCCCGCGAGGACGTTGTTGACGTTGCTGACAGGTGTGCGCAGGAGGTCGTCGCTCTTGACGCTCGAAAGGGCTCCGGTCACGGAGACCTTCTTCTGGACACCGTAGGCGACAATTTCAACCCCCTCGAGAACCGTGCTGTCTTCTTCGAGCACGAGATCATAGGTGTTCTGCGACCCTACCGTGAAAGAGACGTCCTTGTAACCGATACAGGACACTGTCACCACGGACTTTGCAGGTACAGAAAGAGAGAATTTTCCGTCAACGTCGGTGACAGTGCCGACAGTTGAATCCTTCAGGAAGACACCGGCCCCGATGACGACCTCACCGTTGGTGTCCCGGACAGTTCCGGAGATTTTCTGCTGTGCGAAAAGCTCACCTCCCCCAATCAACAGGAGAGAAAGCGCCGTAAGCACAAGCTTTCTGAGATGGACTTTCATCTTTAATTAATTTGGTTAATATTTATGGTTCTTAAATTATGTGATT
>CAVGYS010000025.1:0-12180 GCA_963633505.1 Oscillibacter sp. MSJ-31 | reverse complement strand
GCGGATGATCACGTACTTGCAGCCGCAAGCCTTTATTTTCTCCTCCCCGTGAAGCTTGGTGAGCCCGTACACTCCTGTCGGAGTGCCTTTCTGGCTTTCGCGGCAGGGCTCATTGTAGGCTTCGGCCCCGAAAACGTAGTCGGTGCTGATCTGGACGAGCACTCCCCCCGCCTCCTTCATCGCGACGGCAAGATTCTCCGGGGCGGTGGCGTTGAGAAGCTCGGCAAGCTGGGGCCTGTCTTCCGCCCCCTCCACGTCCGTGAAGGCCGCGCAGTTGATGACTGCTCCGATCTTTTCCGAGCAGACCATCTCCCTTATGGCGGAGAGGTCGGTGATATCCAGACGGCGCGTTTCGCAACAGACGTCCCTCCCGCCCAGCCTTCGGAGCATAGAGATCTGCTCGTCCGAAGCCTTGCTGACGTCAGTAAATATATAATTGTCTTCCGAGCCGGCGGCAACTATTCTCAATTCATTGCCAAGCTGTCCGTTGGCTCCGGTCACAAGTATGTTCATATTCTAATTTTTGCCCTCCTCGGCGATTCTCGCAAGATATTGTCCGTAAGGGTTTTTCATCATCGGCTCCGCGAGCTGGCGCACCTTTTCGGCGGTTATCCAGCCCTTTTGGAGGCCTATGCCCTCGAGGCAGGCGATCTTGAGACCCTGCCTCTTCTCGATGGTCTCGATGTAGTTCGTAGCCTCGGCGAGGGAGTCGTGCGTACCGGTGTCCAGCCATGCGAAACCGCGCCCGAGAGTCTGAACCTTGAGTTCGCCGCAGGCGAGGAATTCCTGATTCACGGTGGTGATTTCAAGTTCCCCACGGGCGGAAGGCTTGATGCGAGAGGCGACGTCCACGACCTTGTTGGGATAGAAATACAGGCCCACCACGGCGTAATTGCTCTTCGGCCTGGAAGGTTTCTCCTCGATCGAAAGGCAGTTGCCCTCCTTGTCGAACTCCGCGACCCCGTAACGCTCCGGGTCGCTCACCCAATAACCGAAAACCGTGGCCTTGCTCTCCTGCTCGGCCGTGCGCACCGCCTCACGGAGAAGGGCGGAGAAGCCGGCTCCGTGGAAGATGTTGTCACCCAGCACAAGACATACCGAGTCATCCCCGATGAACTCCTTCCCTATGATGAACGCCTGCGCCAGACCGTCCGGAGAAGGCTGCTCGGCATAGGTGAAGTTGACCCCGAAATCGCTCCCGTCGCCCAGAAGGCGCTTGAAGCCGGGCAGGTCAAACGGCGTCGAAATGATGAGAATATCCCGGATGCCGGCCAGCATCAGCACGGACACGGGATAATAGATCATCGGCTTGTCGAAAATCGGAAGAAGCTGTTTGCTCACACCCTTGGTGATAGGATAGAGGCGGGTGCCCGAACCTCCTGCGAGTACTATTCCCTTCATAGGTTCTCCGGCTCCGAACCGGCTTCATCAAAATATTCCCTTGACACGTGACACACCGGACACTCTTTCGGAGGCTCCGGCCCGACATGCTTGTATCCGCAGACCGAGCATATCCACTCTTTGTTTTCTTTGGCCATTGTTTAAGGTCTTAAAGCTTATGGGATAAAAATGTTCAACGCGTAAAGTTACAAATCATTTCGATACTTTTAGCCATCCGCCGTGACTGTAGCGGCCAAAAACGTCAGGGCAAGAGCGGCATACGGAAACTTTATGCCGGCGGGAGCCGTATATATAGGAGATAAATTCAAAAAAATTATGGGCAACTTTATCGAGAAAATCTTTGAAAGCGCAGCCAGGACGGTGAAGTGCTGGTGGCTTTTCGTTCTCTGCGGCCTGCTCTGCCTCGCGGCGGGCATCGTGGTGTTCCGCAACCCGGTCGAGAGCTATCTTACCTTGAGCCTGCTCTTCGGAGTGGTGATACTGGTATCGGGCATCGTCGGGCTCGTGGCCGCGCTAAGCAGCCGCAACTACTTCATGATGAGAGGCTACAACATCGTGGGAGCAATCCTTGACATCATAGTCGGCATCATGCTCTGTTCAATGCCTTCCGTGACGGCCGTCATGCTGCCGATCTTCCTGGGCATCTGGGCGATGTACCACAGTTTCATGATCATCGGATTCGCCGGTGACCTGAGCGCGTTCAACGTGCCTGGCTCCGGATGGGGCATCGCCGCAGGGATTCTCCTGCTCCTACTCTCAATCCTCATCATTTTCAAGCCGTTCTCTGTCGGCACCGCAGCCGTGGTGATTCTGACAGGAGTGGCCTTCATCGTGCTGGGAGGAATAATGATCGCCGGCGGCCTCAAGCTCCGGAGACTTCACAAGAGCGTACAGGAGAGTTTCGGACCTATCGATTTCAGCGAGTAGTCGGGACTCCTTCCCCGCAAGAATTTCCGCCGTCGTCCTTCGCGCCGTCAAAAGCCCGGGATGACGGCGGAATCGTATCTAAAGCGACATCACAGCAGGTTGGAAAGACTGTCGTAATATTGGCGGCTGACGGCGATGGGCTTGAGATCTTCGTGAAGGAACTCCGCCTGAATCTGCCCCTCCTTGCCACGGCTCAACACCTTGATATGGCGCGGGTTGACATAATAGGAGCGATGACAGCGCACAAGTCCGTGACCGGTCGCTGTCGCCTCGAGGCTTCTCATCGAATTGCGGAGCATGAACTCCCGGGGCTTTCCGTTTTCGATATAGTGAATCTTCACGTAATTGGCCTCCGCTCCGATATACAGGATGGCGGCGGGATCGATGGTGAGCTTCAGCCTCTTGTGCTCGTCGTAGAATTTCACAAGGGACTCGTCCTGCACCCGCGAGGCCTGATCCTGCCCGAGATTGGCGATGAGCCGCGCCATTATCAGGAATACGTACGGATAGCACATGATGCAATATGAAAACTTCAGACAGTGCGAGAGCGCGACAAAATACGGAGACTTGTCGAAAAGCGCCGTATAGAGAGCCATGAAGAAGGCGCAGATCAGAAGCTCGCCCACACACCAGATTCCATAGTGCCAGCGGCGGAAAGGAATGTACTTGTACAGGGCCACGAAAATCAGCCTGGTCAGAGCAAGCACGCCAAGTATTATGCAGGTCAGCATCAGAAGATGAAACGGGAAATTCTTTCCCCCGATCATATAGAAATCCTGAATGCCGAAAGGGTCGTACAAGAAACAGAACGAGATGAAAAAGGACGGCATCAGCAGCACGTACACAAGATGCGCCGCATACGACCTCGGAAGCCTTACAACAAAGTCCATAATTCCTTTATATTATCCCAAAACCAGTAGGGACTAAAATAAAACATCGTGTTTTTCGTCCCAAAAATACGGCATTTTTCCCGCAAAACAAGCGTTTCATCACATTTGAGCATATATTCAACACAGTTTTTTCGTCCCACGACAAGGTTAAGATATCTTTGCCGCTACAAAACGAGAAAAAGGATATGAACACTTACGAATATTCAGTCATTCCCGAGGAGATAGACTTCCAGGGCAAAATCACGGTCCCGGCTCTCTGCGCCCATGCCATCAACGCGATAGGACAGAACATCCGGGTGGAAGGATACGGGATAGACGTCATGGCGCAGGAGAACAGAAGCTGGGTACTGATGCGCTCCGCCTTCGAGATAGACTATCGCCCCGCTCTCTACGAGCCGATATACGTCAGCGTGTGGCCGGTCAGGGGAACCGGGCTCACCTACAACCGCTGCGTACGCCTGACGGACGCCGAAGGGAGGGAGATAGGCAGAGGGACCACGGAGTGGTGCATCATCGACCGCACGAGCAGGCGGCCCGTGTTCCCGGATCTCGGGCTGGACAGCTCCGAGAGCGGTATCCCTTGCAGAAGCCCGCGCAGAATACGCGACTTCGATCCGGAGGTGAGGGATGACAGGAAGGTATGCTACAGCGACTGCGACTTCAACGGGCACCTCAACAACACCCGCTACGTGGAGCTTCTCTACGATATGCTGCCCGAAGACCAGCTGAACAGGCCGACCCCTCTGAGACTCGACCTCAACTACCGGCACGAAGTGAGGCGCGGAGCCGAAGTCACCCTTGGACTGAAAAGGGAGCACAGCGACGAATACCTCTTCATCGCCCGCTCCGGGGAGCAGACTCTCTGTAGCGCCGCACTGACGCAGGCTTAGGAGCCCGCCTACTTCAGGAACACGAAGAACACCGCGAGGATGAGGCAGCCGAACGCGGCGAGGTGATTCCACTGGAGCCCCGTCCCCTTGAAGAGGAAGTTGATGATCACCGTGAATACCAGAAGAGACACCACCTCCTGAATCACCTTGAGCTGCACGAGGCTGAAAGGACCGCCGTTGACGCTCGAACCGATGCGGTTGGCCGGAACCTGGGCGCAATACTCGAAGAAGGCGAGCCCCCAGGAGAAAAGGATCACCAGTATGAGCGGCCAGCCCTCGGAGATTTTCATCTCCTGAAGTTTCAGGTGCCCGTACCAGGCGAACGTCATGAAGACGTTGGAGACGATCAGCAGCAAAACTGTCCAGACTCCCTGCATAATGTCATCAAATTTCCGTTTAGCGGCGCAAAGGTAGGAAATTTGACGGATTATGGTCATCTTTGACCCTTATGAACGATACACATATAATAATAATGGCCGGCGGGGTGGGCAGCAGGCTCTACCCTGTCAGCACGCCGGAGCACCCGAAGCAGTTTCTCGACCTTCTGGGCTGCGGGAAATCCCTTATCCGACTGACATACGAAAGATTCCTTGAGACCGACCCCGATTCGAAGTTCTGGGTGGTCACCTCGGAAAGATACGTCCACTTCATCCACGAGCAGCTGCCGGAGATTCCGCAGGAGCGGATTCTTCAGGAGCCGGAGCCGCGCAACACAGCCCCCTGCATCGCCTACGCCTGCCTCAAGATACTCAAGAAATACCCTGAAGCGTCCGTAGTCGTCACGCCGTCGGACGCTTACGTACCGGACTACAAGGATTTCGCCCTGACAGTACGCACGGCCCTTGACTTCGCAGGGAGAGAGAAAGCCATCGTCTGCATCGGCATCGCCCCCCGCTCGCCGCACACCGGCTACGGCTACGTCCACGCCCCGGAGGCTTCCGGCCCTGAGACCGTAGTGAAGGTGGAGTCATTCAAGGAAAAGCCTTCGGGCGAAACAGCCGAAAAATACCTCGCGGAAGGCGGATATTTCTGGAACGCCGGCATTTTCATCAGCAGCGCAGCCAATCTCTGGTCGGAACTGCGCGCCCATTCCCCGCAGGTCTGCGAAGTGATGGAAAGAATCGCCCCGTCCTTCTACTCCCCGGCGGAAAACACCGAAGTCTCCAGACTGTTCCCATCCTGCGAGAAAATATCGATCGACTACGCGGTGATGGAGAAATCCTCTCATATATACATGATTCCGGGCTATTGGGAGTGGAGCGATCTCGGGAGTTTCGAGGCCATCGAACAGATTACGGGCAAAAAACTAAAATAAATTCCCGGAAAATTTGGAGAATTCAAAGGAAAAGAATACCTTTGCAATCCCAAAACCCAAAAGGGACTGACTCGTTAGCTCAGTTGGTAGAGCATCACACTTTTAATGTGGGGGTCTCGGGTTCGAGCCCCGAACGGGTCACACGAATGAAGCTTCCTTAGCTCAGTTGGTAGAGCACCTGACTCTTAATCAGGGTGTCTAGGGTTCGAGCCCCTAAGGGAGCACAGAAAGGCCGGATGTTTTCATCCGGTCTTTTTTATTGTCCCACTCGGCCAAAATATCTATCTTTGCGGCCCTTTCATAAGAAACGAATACATGAAAAAGACAAGCATCTACGCAGCGCTGTCGCTCTGCCTCAGCATATTGCCGTCTGCAGCGGCACAGCAGACCGACAGCCTCGACAAGAAAACCTACCCGATAGTGGAAGCCGTGGTCACGGGCACGCGCAACAGGACGGACGTCAGACACCTCTCCCAGACGGTCACCGTCGTGAGCGGGACGGAGATACGGCAGAGAGGCCAGTCTTCGCTCCTGCCCGTGCTCACGGAGCAGGTTCCGGGGCTTTTCACCACCGCGAGAGGAATGACGGGATATGGCGTGTCCGGCGGGGCCGCAGGGACGATTTCGCTTCGCGGACTCAGCGGAGGCAGCGCCCGGATGATGGTGCTGATCGACGGACATCCGCAGTACGCCGGCATCTTCGGGCACCCGATAGCGGATTCCTACCAGACGCTGCTCGCCGACCACGTGGAGGTGCTGCGCGGCCCCGCCTCCGTGCTCTACGGCTCCAACGCGATGGGCGGAGTCATCAACATCGTCACGCGGCAGATGGACGAAGACGGCCTCAGAGCCCGCATCCACAGCGGCTACGGCTCATACAATACGTCGGAGGCGGAAGCCGGCGCAGCACTCAAGAAAGGCCGTTTCTTCGCCGATTTCACAGCTTCCCGCAACCGCACCGACGGTCACAGGGAGAATATGGGCTTCAAGCAGCGCAGCGGATACGCCAAGCTGGGCTACGAGCTCGCGCGCAACTGGCGAGTGCTCGCGGACGTCGACCTGACGCACTTCGACGCCTCCTGCCCGGGCCCGGTAAGCGCACCCCTGTTTGGCGCAGACCAGAACATCAGCCGGGGGATGAGCTCGATTGCGGCGCGCAACGACTACGGCAAGACCTCCGGAGCGCTGAGCTTCTTCTACAACTGGGGAGACCACAAGATAAACGACGGGCTCACGGCCGGCACGTCCTGGACTGACGGCCCGACCCTCTTCATGTCGCACGACGATATGATGGGTGTCTCGCTCTACCAGAGCGCAGTCCTCTTCGAGGGCAACAGGACCACCGTCGGAGCCGACTGGTTCCGCTACGGGGGCGAAGCGTGGAACGAGCACGCCACCTCGGGGAGAAGAACAGAACTTGTGGACAAGCACGAGACCGAACTCGCGGCCTACTTCGACATCCGTCAGCACATAGGCACGCTGCTGACCCTCAACGCCGGACTGCGAGCCGACCACCACTCCCGCATCGGGACGGAATGGGTGCCTCAGGCCGGAGCGGCCCTCCACCTGCCAGGCCACCTGGAGATGAAGGCCTCCGTCGCCAAGGGATTCCGCTACCCGATTCTGAGGGAAATGTACATGTTCCCCCCGCAGAACCCCGCCCTGAAGCCGGAGCGCAGCTGGAACTATGAGCTCGCCCTCACCCAGAAACTCCTCGGAGGCAGGCTCTCATACGGAGTCAACCTCTTCCACATCGACGCCGACAACCTCATCGTCACCCTCCCGAGCCCTTCGGGAGCCGGGATGCTCAACCAGAACACGGGAGAGCTCCACAACAGCGGAGCGGAATTCCAGACCGCCTGGCGCATAAGCCCGGCCTGGTCGGTAAACGCCAACTACAGCTACCTCCACATGGAGACTCCCGTCATCGCCGCCCCGGAGCACAAGGCCTACGCGGGAGCGAACTTCCAGAAAGGCAGATGGAGCCTCTCCACCGGACTGCAATACGTCGCCGGGCTCTACAAGTCCACCTCCCCCGTAGAGAAAGAGAACTTCCTGCTGTGGAATATGCGCGGCTCCCTCAAGGTCTGCAAATGGCTGGAAGTCTGGCTGAGAGGAGAGAATCTGCTCTCGCAGGAATACGAAATCAACGCCGGCTACCCTATGCCGGGAGCCACGGTGCTCGCAGGAATCGACATCACCCTATGACACGAAAAAGCCGGCTCCGATGTGGGGCCGGCCTTTTTTAAAAATTCAAAGCCTAAACAGTTTTCAGTCTCGACTCGATCCTGGATTCCAGCTTGTCGATGAGCAATCTGTAGTGATTGCGCTCGCTGATGTCCATGATGAACGCCGTGATGCTGTAGAAGGCGAACTGGCATATCAAGCCTATCATCTGCGGCCGTATCATATCCAGCGTGCAGGCGGCGTTGTTGACGTTGTTGAATCCCTGAATCATGAAGGTTGAAGGGAAAATGTAGGAGAACGCCTTCCAGAACGGAGGGAACGAGCTTACAGGCCATGAGCATCCGCTCAAGAAGAGGCAGAGCGAGGACATGAAGAGCAGCACCACGAACACCGTCTCCCTGTGATGGATGAAGCGGCTGAAAGTGAAGCTGAAAGACACGCAGGTGATGACGAAAAGCAGTATCAGCACGAGCAAGTCCCCGAGCATGCCCCTCTGCGGCATACCGAACATCAGCGGCACCAGAAGCAGACCATATATGGCAATTCCGACATAGATCATGGTGTACGCTCCGGCCCTGCCGATAAGCGAACCGTCGTGGGTGGCTCCACCCTCCCTCATCGAACCGTTCATGACGCTGACGCCATAGAACATCGTCTGCTGCACCACGAGGATGAGCGCGGCGGAGAGGAAGAATATCAGGAAGGACATGTTGGTGTTGAACGGTATCTCCTCCTCGGCCGGAATGGCGTTGATCAGCTGCCGGATGCTCTCATCGGTCATCCCCGTCGCGGCATAGCGCGAAGCTTCGATCCGTCCCATCTCGTCGAGCATCACGTGGTTCACGCCCATCGTCAAGTCCTTGTAGTAAAGGAAGCTGGACATGTCGGCGTAGGTCGATATGGTGGACTGCTGCATATTGGCCAGACGGTCGGCGTAATCCTCCGGGAAGAGAACCACCCCGTGCACCTTACGCTTCTGCATCAGCTCCTGGGCCTCCTGCATCGTGGCGCACCTATATGCCACCTCCAGCTCGCGGGTCGCATCCATCTTGCGGATGAAGTTCCTGCTGTCCGGACTTTGGCTGAGGTCAACCACCGCCACAGGCATATCGTCAACCGTCCCATTGTGGTACACGAACCCGTACACCAGAGGGTATATCAAGCCTCCGAGCAGGAAGATGATCGCTACGTAGGAATCGGCGAATATTCTTTTGAGTTCTTTGATCATATCGCGTAATTCTGATTAAGCCAGGCTCCCTTCAGCCTTCCGCACACAAGGAGCGGGCCGATGAGGAATACAAGCATATACAACAGGTACTGTCCCCCTCCGGCAAGACCGGAGCCGAAAATGGCCTCCTGCACGTAGAAGAGATAGTAGAACCTCAGCGGGAAGAGCACGGACACGCCCTGAAGCGCCACAGGCATGGCCTCGACCGGGAAAGTGAATCCCGAGAACGAGAAGCCGAGTATCGTGAACAGGGCGGCGATGCTGAGCGCATAGCGCAGAGTAGGCAGCAGGCCCACGAGAGTCACGGCCACGGCCTCATTGGCCAGGATGAACACCACCATCGCAAGCATCATGTTGAGAATGCTCCCGTTGATAGGATATCTGCACACTCCGAAGAGCAGCAGGTCCAGTCCAAGCCCGAGGAACAGGTAGATGAGCGTGTATGGCAGGAGCTTGCCCACGAGGGCGGCGACGAACGAGCCGTCGGCGGTCTCCATCAGTTCCTTGGAAGTCCCGTAGCGGAGCTCCGAACCGAGGGCGTAGATCAGCACGAACACGATGCTCAACGCCAGAAGTCCGGGAAGGATGATGTTGTTGAGATAGACCCCGTAGTTGGTCGTCGTGTTGCCTATCTTGTGCTCATCGACCACTATCGGCTGTATCATCCCCATTATCGCTCCGTCAGAATAGCCCTTGGCCCTGAGGACCTCGCGCTGCACGGCACCTCCGGTGAGCGTGACCATGGTGAGTATGTCCTTGTAGCTCAACGCACCCCCGATAAGGTAGAGGGAATTCACGTAATATGTGAACACCGGTCTGCGGTTGGCGTTGACGTCCTCGTTCATCCCCTTGGGAATCACGCATAGGGAGGTTATCTCACCCGTCTGCATCGCGTCCCGCGCGGTGGTGAAGTCTTCGTACTTGATGACCTCGCCCAGCTGGGTCGCGTCGAGCTGACGGCAGAAGTTCCGGGATAGAGAGGAGTTGTCCAGATCCAGCACCCCGATAGGGAGATTCTCCGGAAGACCGGCTCTGAAGAACGTCAGGTAGAACAGGCAGCATACCGCCATCACCCCGACGGACCCCAGAAGGAAGACCGGTTTGCGGCGTATTATCCCGAATTCCCGCCGCATTACTTTCAAGATGCTGTTCATTTTACTTTACAACTATGGCTGTCATACCCGGACGAAGTCCGTCCACGGCTGATGAAGGCACCGCCCTCACCTCGAATGTCTTGGCATCGTACTGGCCGGTCTCGTTGGTAGCCCTCCAGGTGGCGTATGACTCACGGACGGCTATGTAGTTGACAGTGGCCTTGACGATGCGGTCGTTGAGCGCAGGGATCTTGAGCGTAAGCTCGCTGCCGTTCTTGATGCTGTTGAGCTTGTCTTCGCGGATGTTGAAAGTGAACCACACGTCGCTCAGGTCGGTCACGGTCATGATAGGAGAACCTGTGCCCACGAGCTCGCCGACATGCGGATAGCGCGCGCTGATGACTCCGTCCACCGGAGAGGTGAGCTTGAGTTCTGAAAGGTATGACTCGACTTCCATCACGGCTCCGTTGGCCTGATCCACAAGGGCTATGGCTGCGGCCTTGTCCTCGTCGCGCGCACCCTTGACGGCCATGTCATACTGGGACTTGGCGGCCTGGGCGGTAGCCTCTGCGGCATTGTACTGGGCCGTAGCCTCATCGAACTTCTGGTCGCTGATCACCTTCTGCTCGTGCAGACGGGTGGCGCGGTCCAGAGTCTTGCGGGCGATGTCCTGCCCTACGAGGGCTTTCTGCCACATCTCGTAAGCCCCGGCGATCTCTTCCTGACGGGCTCCGGTGTTGGCCTTGTTGCGCTGGGCAGAAGCCGCCGCATAGACGGCTCTCGCCTGGGCGAGCTTGGCTCTTACTTCAGGGGAGTCTATGTCCACGAGGGTGTCCCCCTTCTTCACCATGTCACCTTCCTTGGCATAGAAGGCCTCGATACGTCCGGGCACCTTGCCTGATACCCGGTATTCGGCAGCCTCAGCCTCTCCCTGGATGAGGGCCGGCTTCGGCTTTGAGAAGATGATTCCAAGCACAGCGACCGCTGCGATGAGAGCAACCAGAACGATGATTCCCAAGAGGAGGTTGCCTTTTTTCTGAGTGTTTTCCATTTTATTTGATCTTTTTAATTGTCAATTAATTATAATCTTCCCTCCGCTTTTGCGAGGTTGACGCTGCACATCTGAAGTTCCACGCCGGTCTCAATCACCTCGGAGTGAGCCTGGAGCCAGGCGGTCTGAGCCTGAAGCACCACGTTGGAGGCGATCATACCCTCGTTCCAGCCTGCCGTGGCCACGCGGAGATTCTCCTCGGCGTTGGCGAGATTGCTCTCGGCCGTGGTCAGCTTCTCAAGAGCCTCCTGCTCCTGCTGACGGAGCTGCGCCACCTGAAGGGAAACCATCTTCTTGGCGTCATCCAGCTTGATCTGTGTCATCACAGCCTCGGCCTTGGCCTTGCGGGTCTTGTTGAGAGCCTCTCCACCATGAGTGATAGGTATCGAAACCACCACGCCCGCAGTCATGAAGCCCGCGAAGTCCTTCTGGAAACCGTTGAAGAGATTTGGATTGGTGACTATGTAGTTGGCCGTCACGGCGATTTTAGGCAACATGTCGGAGCGGGCGATATCGACCTTGCTCTTGTAGATGTTGGTCGCGAGCTCGAGGCTCTTGATTTCCGGACGGGCCTCGTAAACCTGCTCGTCGGAGAGAGCCTGAGTCATCTGAGGCTGCGGAATCCTGTCCAGGGACTCGTCGGCCAGGGTTATATCGCTGTCCAGAGGCAGTCCGCACTCCTTGCAGAGCAGCATCTTGGCGAGAGCAAGGCCGTTGGTGGCCTTGGTGAGCATCATGTCCGCCTCGTTGGCCTTGACCTTGACGGTCAGAGCGTCGGAAGGAGTGGCGAAGCCCTCGGCGATGAGCGCGTCGGTATCCTTCTCCATCTGATGCAGGAGCTCGGCGTAGCCCTCGGCGAGCCTCTTCTTGCCCGCGATGGACACTATCTGCCAGTAGGCCTGCTCGATATCCACGAGCACCTGACTGTATTCCTGGCCGTACTGGGTCTTGGCGAGCTGCTGGGCATAAGAGGCCATCCTGTTGGCCGCCAGAATCTTGCCGCCCATGAAGATAGGTTGTTGCAGTGAAACTGCCGCCACTGCGGTGTTGTTGATGTCGATGGTCAGAGCCTCGCTTATCTGCCCTCCGATGGCATTGATAGGAGTCGCGATGTCAGTGGCCTGGGCGTATCCGATGAGCTTCTGCAGAGCGGGATCCGTCATCACCTTCTGGTAGATGACAGGGTCGGAGAGAATC
>CAVGYS010000024.1:0-12265 GCA_963633505.1 Oscillibacter sp. MSJ-31 | reverse complement strand
CGTCCACCACGATCTCGAACGTGTCGTTGCGCAGACCGAGCTGGTCGAAGTCCCAATAGTCATCGTATGCCTCGTAGTAGAAGTAGAGCCGGTTGAGACCCTCCACCCAGCCCACCTTGACCTTGATGTCGAGGGTTGACTTGTCTATGCCCTTGTGCTTGCCGCTGTCGTCCCACATCTCCTCCATCGGGACAACGTAGCTGTCGGGGACAATGTCCCAGTCGGAGAACTCACCGTCGATGCGGGGAATCTGGTTCTTCGGGAACTGGAACACCTTGAATCCGGGTTCCGTCACCTGGGCTTCCACCGTCCTGCCCGGCAGCATGTTCTTGCCTTTGTAAGGGTTGTCCTGCGCGTTGAGCGGCAGCAGCATGCCTGCGGCGAGTACCGCAGGCATCAGAGTTTTCAGCATGTTCATTATTTATAGTTGTAAAGTTGAACCTTGATGAATTCCGGTTCCGGGGTGCCGAAGTTGAGGCCCTGTCCTGAGAATCCGTCCTCGATCGCATAGAGGAGGTCGTAGCGGAGCTGGATCTGGTCGCCGTTGAGATAGCGGCCCTCCACCCATTTGCCGTCGGCGAAGTCCCCGTCGGTCACCTTGGCGAGTCCGACGATGTCCTTGCCCTCCTTAGGCAGGAAGGTGACGCGGACGTTGGAGCCGAGGAAGAGGTAGCTGTCCTCGCTCTCCTGGATGGCTATGGCGTATCCGACTGCGTTCGGGTCGTAGGTGCCTCCGGTGAGCTGCGGGGCTCCGCCGTTGCGACGGCCGCTGGAGACGAGCTCGAAGCAGATCCGATAGTTGCCGAGTGTCACCTCGTCCTTGAGCCTCTGAGGGTTGGAGCCCTTGAGCCAGGTCGCGCGGATTCTTCCCTCGGCCTGGGCCTTGAGAATCTCTGCGGAGGCCGCGTCGGCCTTGCGGTAGAATTCGCTGAAAGTGGCGTTGGAAGGGCTGAGAGCGTCCCTGTCAAGTCCGAAAGGAGAATATCCGATGCCGCCCATCTCGCCGATGGTGAAGGCCGCGTTGGCCGCTCCCTGCTGCCCGGCGTGGGATTCAGGCACGAAGACAGGGTTGCCGCTGCGTGCATACATTCTGAGGATATTAGGGTAGTCGGTGAGGTAGATGTCCGGTGAGAGGATGTCAATGGACGGTGCCGCAGCCCTCCAAATGTCGTGGTTCTGCGCCTGCGGGCCGCCTGAAGGGTAGTTCCCCGGGCGGGTGTCCTCCGGCTGGACGATCCAGGCGTTGACGAAGGTCGGCAGGTTATAGACTGCCTTGCCTGCGGCGGATATCTTGTTCATGTATGAAGCATAGTTCCAGGCCATGAAGATCTCATCGGTGCGGTCGTTCCTGCCGAACACCTCCTCCCACGTGCCGGAAGTCTTGAAATTGCTGTTCTTCCAGGCGGCGAGAGTCTCCGGCAGGAGGCTGTCCTTATGCTTGACGAGGTAGTCCATGAGCTGCTGAGGCACCGCTCCGGCGATGGCCGCATTGGCAGCAGGGCAGTAGTCGCGGGTGTAGCCGTGGAGTCCCACCTCGTTTTCCATCTGAATCATTATCACGGTCTGCTCCCGGGAGTCGATGTCCTTGACGTGCTGCATCATGGCTGCGTATGCCTTGCCGTCCGCCTGTGCCGTGGCAGCTCCGAGCGTGCTGAGGATAGGGAGGGTCTTGCCCTCTTTGGTCAGGGCTGACGGGAAGCGGTTCGAGTCCTTCTTGACCCATGTCGGGTGGTAGCTGCTCACGCCGTTCTTCCAGCTCCCGAACCAGAGAAGCACGAGCTTCATGTCCCGCTCCCTGGCGTCGGTGATGAGGTCATCCACCACGGTGAAATCGAATTTGCCTTCCTGCGGCTCCACCTGCTCCCAGCTGACGACTGCGAGTACGGTGTTGATGCCGGCCTGCTTGAGAGCGTCCCAGCGCGGTGCCATATAGGCCCGGCTTGAGGATGAGGAGTTCATCAGTTCGCAGGAAAGGGCCAGATAAGGCTCGCCTTTCACGATAAGCTGTGTCACTTCGCCCCTCTTTTCGAGATGTGGTGCGGGGGCCGACGGAGTGTTGTCTGCGGACTGTGTGCACGCGGTCAGTGCAAGCGCCGAGACGCAGAACGTGGTAATCAGTTGTCTGTTCATAAAGATGGTGTTAGTTTTATATTCGTAAAGGTACGATTATTTTTTGAGATGTTCTTGCCCGTTATGGAATTATTCGTATATTTGCTTTTACAATTTGGAATAATTCAAAATTAGAAAACTATGGTAAAGAAATTCAGATGCAGCGTTTGCGGTTACGTGCACGAGGGAGAGAACCCTCCTGCAGAGTGCCCGGTTTGCCACGCCAAGGCGGACAAGTTCGTGGAAGTCAAGGAAGAAGACGGCAAGTGGGCCTGTGAGCACAAGCTCGGCGACGGCCAGGTGGAGGACTCCGAGGTGATGCAGGGCCTTCACGATCACTTCAACGGCGAGTGCACGGAAGTGGGCATGTATCTCGCCATGAGCCGTCAGGCCGAGCGCGAGGGTTATCCGGAGGTTGCCGACGCATTCAAGCGTTATGCCTTCGAGGAGGCCGAGCACGCCGCCAAGTTCGCCGAACTCCTGGGGGAGGTCGTGTGGGACACGAAGACCAATCTCAAGAAGCGTGCTGAGGCCGAGGCCGGTGCCTGCGAGGGCAAACTCGCCATCGCCACCCGTGCCAAGATGCTGGGCTACGATGCCATCCACGACACCGTGCACGAGATGGCCAAGGACGAAGCCCGTCACGGAGCAGGGTTCAAGGGCCTGTACAAGAGGTTCTTCGGGGACAAATAGGGGAGACCTACAGTCTTACGATGTCGTCGGCGCTGCCGGTGACGGCTTCCCTGTGGGAGATGAAGATGAGCGTGAATCCGCGTTTCATGTAGGAGCGCAGATTGGCGAGCATCTTCTTTTCCGTATCGGGGTCCAGGGACGAAGTGGCCTCGTCCAGCAGGAGGATGCTTCCTTTTTGGAGTAGCGCCCGCGCCACGGCGATCCTCTGGCACTGACCCTCGCTAAGCCCGCTGCCGGATTCTCCGCACGGACTGTCCAGCCCCTCGGGCAGGTCAAGCACGAAATCCGCCGCCGCGATGTGCAGCGCCTCCTTCATCTTCTCTTCGGATGCCACAGGGTCGGCAAGCAGCAGATTGCTCCGTATGGTGCCGCTCATAAGTGTGTTGCCCTGAGGGACGTAGCGGAAGTTCCCGCGGGTGCCCGCCCCTGCCGGACGACAGGAGGAGGCATCGTAAACCGTGACCGTGCCGCTCTCGGGCTTGAGCAGGCCGAGAATGAGTTTTACAAGGGTGCTCTTGCCGGCTCCCGTAGGTCCGGCGATGGCTGTGAGTGTCCCGGGACGGAAGTCGTGCGAGAATCCTTTCAGCACCTCCCGTCCGCAAACGTCGGGATAGGCGAAAGTCACGTCCTCGAAGCGCACTCCGGCTCCTTCCGCTGCGGTCCACTTCTCTTCGTCCTTCTCGGCGGGCAGGCTGCCAAGCTCCATCAGGCGCTCTATCGAAGTCAGGGCGTGGATGAATGCGGGAAGCTCGCTTGCAAGTTCGGCCACCGGACGCTGCACCTGCCCCACAAGCTGCAAGAACGCCGTCATCATACCGAAGCTGACCGCGCCGCTCTTGATTCCGACTATGCCCCAGATGAAGGCCGTCGCGTAGCCGCCCATGAATCCTAGGGACATCATGCCGCGCGCGACGGTGTGGTAGCCCAGCCGGGTCTTCGTCCTGCTCTTGAGCCGTGTCTGGAGGCTGCCCAGCGACGCGAGCACCCTGGCCGTCCCGATCAGGGTGAGGGCCAGCAGGCGGTTCTGAAGATTCTCCTGGATGAGCTGCTGGATGTCGGAGTCGAGGCTGCGGATGTCGGAGGTCAGCGCACGCAACTTCAGGAAGAACAGCCGTGAGCCCACGATTGCCGCGCACATCAGGACGAGCAGCACCCAAAGCAGGCCCGGAGCCATCATCAACAGGTAGGCCGACGCCGCGACCAGCTGGCACAGGGTCACCGCCGCGCCCGGAATATGGTCACACAGCAGCTCCGAAACCACCCTGATGTCTTCTTCGAGCCGGTTGACGGCATCTCCGCTGCCGAATTTCTCCCTCCCTGTCCATTCAGAGGAGAGGACATTCCCGAAGAGGCTTTCCCGCAAAGTGTTCTGAGTTTGCAGGATGCCGTATTTTTCGCAATATGAATAGGCGAGATTGGCCGCAATCTGGACGGCCATGATGCAGGCCATAAGCGCGATTCTGCCCGGAAGCGGGGCGGGGGAGACCCCGGTCGCCACGTCCACGAGCTCTTTGCAGATCCATACGAACGAGAGCGATGCGGCGATGCGGACCAGCCCCAGCAGGATGCAGGCGATAGCCCACTTCCTCGCAGGACCGGACATCCCCCGAAGCCCTTTCAGGCAGCTGCGCAGACTTCGCATCGTTACTCGGTCAGAAGCCCCGCCTCAAGCCATTTCTTCACGAGCGCGTCGGCGTCGGCCTGCGCCGTCTTCTCATCGACTTCGTACTGGGCGAGCAGCAGGTCGCGGACGTCGCCGGCACCGAACTCCTTGCCCAGAAGAGCGTTCCAGAGATAGGCCGCCGTGGAGTTGAGGGATACTATCTTGTTGAAGTCTATCTGGGCCACGCCCTCGCCGATTACCATGTAAGTGTCTCCTATCGAACGGAGCACGAATCCTTCCTTGATTTTCATCTTTTTTCTTGTCTTTGTTTATCTTTCTACACCGTTGTTGTCGAGCCTTTCCCGCCCAGGGCCGGGATTCTTCTGTATATGGCGAGAATCCAACGCCTTACGGGCAGCAGGAGATGCCACAGTCTGCCCTTTCCGGGCTTGATTTCCCTGCCCCCGTCCCGAATGATTCCGGTCACTTTGCCGAGCACGTCCTCTTTTCTGAAACTCTCCGTGCCCCTGACGTTGCCGTCCCCCATCATCGTATAGGTCTCTCCCTCATGCCGTATGATACGGTGCATCACGTACCTTCCCGGAAGTCTCACGAGCACGATGTCCCCGACCTGCGGGTCGTCGCAGCTGTGCAGAACCACGCTGTCCCTCCCGTCGCGGATGAACGGGAGCATGCTGTTGCCCCTGGCCCGGAGTATCACCTCCCGCCCTTCGCGCAGGAAATCCCCCGCCTGCGAAAGCAGGATGTCGTTCGGGAGCAGGTGCCGTGTCATTTGCCGGATACGCTTGAGTGGCACAGGAGCGCGGCCTCCCTGTCAGGACGGCAGTCTAGAGTGTACATCGGGACGAGGGAAACTATCTTGCTGAGAGTGTCGTGTATCCCGTCAGCCGTCCCCTTCACCTCGCGGAACGCCGAGCAGGACGAATAGAGGGAGGCGTAGGCCTCTATCGGGGAGAGGCGCTGTATCTTGTTCTCGGGGCACTGCCTTATCCGGACCACTGCCGCGAGCGGGGCGCTCTCAGCCTTGTAGCACGGGGTCTTCCCGCTCCACGGGGTGCCGTAGATCCGGGCCTGTCCGTCCTTGAGTCGGATGACGGGATTGTCATCGTTGAGCAGGGTGCTGCCCGGGACGTTCTCCCTCCAGAGCCGGCTGTGCGTGCTCTTGCCGGTGCCGCTCTTGCCAAGGAACGCGTAGCCGCGGCCCTCGCAGACGGTGACCGACGAATGAATCTCCATCGTCCCGAGCGTGGCGGACGCCAGGGCGAAGGTCAGCATCAGGGAGTTGTCCACTGCGAAGCGCATCGCCTCCCCGCTTCCGGAGAGAGTCTGGAGCCTGACGTTGTGGAAATTCTCGTCCGAGAGAAGCACCGCCGTCACGGGAACGTCCCTGTCCGGAGCCATCCTAACGACCCATCCTCCGTCGAAACGGCTGATTTCAAGTCTCGGGAAACCTTTTTCAGCAGCGTCATATACGACGCTCGTTTCTGCCGGTATTTCCACTTTGTCCGCGATTTCAAGCCGGCAGAGGGGTCTCTCACTCCCTTCTCCATTGCCGCTCACTTCGAACGGGGCGTAGTTGGGGCAGACTTCCCAGAGCACGGAGCCGTCCGGCGCCGAGATCTCCACAAGGTGGTCTGCTATCGAGTATTGTCTTGTCATTTCTTTATCGTATGTCATTCGCCCCGCATCACAGCTCGCGTGCCGGTGGTGAAATATTTCAAGAAAAACTTGACCGAGTCAAGCGGGAAAATCGTGGCGTGCCGCAGGAAATCCCCCGAGTTGAGCAGGAACGAGCCTATCTTCCTGATGATGTAAGGGTCTTTTCCGCGATTGCGCCGCTTGCGGTTCTTGCCGAAATTGCCGACCTTTTCCATAAATCTCCACAGCTTGTCGGCCTTGCCCTCCGCGCTCCTCTCATACATCGGGGCCTCCTCTTCGGGGAGAGCGAGATATTTGACGAGGAAAGAAAGGAAAGCCTGCCATTCGCTGACTATCCCCATCTGCCTGAGCCTGGAGGTGAGAAGCTCCCGGTCAATCTGCCCGCAGTGGGTGTGAAGAACCCTTGCCCAGTCGCACAGCTGCCTGAGTCCCAGGCCGCCGCAGTAGAAGTGCTGGAGCAGGTGGACGAAGATGAACAGGGCGTCGAAATCTATCGACGGGATGCGGACCTGCACTCCGTTCACGTCGAGGTGGCGGCAGCCTCCCGGCCCGAAGAGAGACTCCTGCGCCGAATCGAGCACGGCGTTGATTCTGCCTCCGAGGCTGGTGTGGACCGTGCCGTGAAGCTCGACTTCGACGTCTCCGATCATAGCTCCGAAGTGAAGCTTGTCGCGCCCCTCTCCGTCAACTCTGTCGGCTATGCCCGAGAGGACCGCCTTGGCGGCTTCGTAGTCCTGCGGCCTCATTACGAGGTCGATGTCTCCGCTCATTCTCCCTTGCGGTCTGGAGTAGCACTGCGCCACGGCCTGACCTTTGACGAGGATGACCGGCACTCCCGCTTCTTCGAACAGGGGGATGATTCTGGCTATGAGCGCGTTGATCGAAGCGTTGCGCTTTTCTATGCCGACCAGGGCGGACATCAGCCTGATGGAAACGTCCTTCGGGACATAGCCCGCCGGGCAGCTGGAGGCTCCGTCGGTGATGAGCCCGACGACGGTCTGTTCCATCGCGAGGCGAAAGGTCTTTTTCCAGACTTCAAGTTCGGGAGACGTATCTCCGCTTTCCGGCAATCGGGGCGGAACCGGCTCTGTCCCCCAGAGGCCGCTTCTCAGCAAAGTGAAGAACAGCGAGGTCGCGATGTCCATGATTTCGACGTAATATTCAGATTTTGCGCGAATTTATCAAAATGTTCTGAAAAATCATAATTCAAGCGGGTCTTGTGTGCCTCTTGCATGCCCCTGCTTCCTCCCAAAGTTTGTTCAGAAGCCGAAAATTGTGCAACTTTGCGCTTATGGAAAGGACAAGCACTAATTTTTTGAAGACGCTCTGCCTCGCGGCGGGCCTTCTTGCCGTGTCGGTGACCGGCTATTCATGGGGACAGAAAGGTCATGACGTGACCTGCGCCGTGGCGCAGAAGCACCTTACCAAGAAGGCGGACAAAAAAATCTCCGAAATTCTGGACGGGAAGTCGATCGTGTATTGGGCCAACTGGATGGACAACGCCAGCCATACTCCGGACTACAAATACACGAGCACCTGGCATTACAAGAACATCGACGCCGATGAAACCTTCGGCAACGCCGCCCTCAACGAGAACGGCGACGTCATCAGGGCCATAAACGAGCAGATCGCCGCGTTGAAAAGCGGGAAACTGAGCAAGGAGGAGCAGGCGCTCTCGCTCAAATTCCTGGTTCACCTCATGGGAGACCTGCACTGCCCGATGCATATGGGACACAAGTCCGACCGTGGCGGCAACTCCTGGCAGGTGCGCTATTTCAACAACGGTACCAACCTCCACTCCATCTGGGACTCCTCGATCGTGGAGAGTGCCCACAAGTGGACATATACCGAGTGGGTCGAGCAGATCGACACCAACGGAAAGGAGGTGAATAAGGAGATCATGTCCGGGACTCCGGAATCCTGGGGAGAGGAGACTTACGGGATATGCAAGTCAGTCTATGACTCCACCCCTATAGGCTCCAAGCTCTCTTATGATTATGTGAGCACCTGGGCTCCGGTGATTGAGACTCAGCTCCTTCGGGCCGGTCTTCGTCTCGCCTCAGTCCTGAACGACATCTTTAGATGATTTTCTGAAAGAAGCCTGCCTCGGCCTGCCGTCAGGCTTCTTTTTCAGAAGTGCTGCGCTCCGGTATAAAAATCGAGGCGCAGATGCTTGCGGCCAGCACGATGAGGATGAACACGAGCGAGCTCACCGCATCGATTGCTACGTATTCGTGGATGAGCATTTTCACTCCGATGAATACGAGCAGCACGCTGACGCCCACTTTCAGATAGCGGAACTTGTCGGCGACGGCGGACAGCAGGAAGAAGAGGGCTCGCAGACCGAGTATCGCGAAGATGTTGGAGAAGAACACCACGTAAGGATCAAGGGTGACCGAGAATACGGCCGGGATGCTGTCGAACGCGAATATCAGGTCGCAGAACTCGATGAATATCACCGTTATCACCAGAGGCTTCAGGCGGAAATACTTGTTGAGGAACTTCACCACCGGGTGGTCCAGGGCGTTCATCTCCTCTTCCTTGTTGCGGTTAAGGAACATCTTGACTCCGCTGTACAGCAGGAACGCGCCGAATATCAGGAGTATCCAGTCGAAGCGGCTGATGAGGGCGGCGCCTGCGAAGATGAAGATGAAACGCAGGACGATGGCTCCCAGGATACCCCAGTTGAGGGCGTGCTGGTAGTCCTTTTTGTCAACTCCGAACGATGCGAATATCATCATCATCACGAAGAGATTGTCCACCGAAAGCGTCTTCTCTATAAGGTAACCCGAAATATATGAGATGGTCATATAGTGGCGGTACTGCTGAAGGCTCTCCTCGAAGTCATCGGGGTTGAGGGTGATATGGGCGGCGTAGCGCGAGGCCACCGCCTGGAGGTCCTGGAAATTCCTGATGCCGTGCACCATGTCGCCGTGGAAATACAGAAAGACGGCGAAGACGAGCGCCAGGGCTATCCACACCCCCGTCCAGATTCCCGCTTCTTTGATGGACACCACGTGCGCTTCGCGGTCGATGACCAGCATGTCCAACACCAATATGGCCGCGATGAAAATCACGAAGCCGACCAGGAACAACACTTCCGTTGCTATCATTTATTCTCTTTTTGAATTTCCTCCCCTTTTCCCCGCACGGGACGTGCGGAAAGGGAACCGGGCGCAAAGGTAAGAAAATCCCCGGAATTCCGTCCTACGGCTGAAGCTCCAGCCAGCGGGTCTCCAAAGAGTCGATTTCGGACAGAAGCTCTTCCATCCGCGAGGAGCTCTCCCGTAGCTGTTCGTAGTCCGCGCTTCCCGAACTCATGAGGGCTTCCAGAGCGGCCTTCTCCTCTTCGAGCTTCGGGAGGGTCTTCTCGATGTCCTCCAGCTCGCGGCTTTCCTTGTAGCTGAGTTTTCGCGGCTTGTCCTGAGCGGGGGCTTTCGGGGCGGCGGGCGCTTTTTTCTTGCTGTCCTTGTCGCTCTTGCGCTCCGCCTCATAATCCTTGATATAGGCGCGGTATTCGCTGAAACTCCCCACGAAATCCTTGACCAGGCCCTCTCCGCAGAAGACCAGAAGGTGATTTGTCACCCTGTCGAGGAAGTGCCTGTCGTGACTGACGACAATCAGGCTGCC
Source organism: Oscillibacter sp. MSJ-31 (assembly GCA_963633505.1). Lineage (GTDB taxonomy): Bacteria > Bacteroidota > Bacteroidia > Bacteroidales > UBA932 > Cryptobacteroides. The sequence goes on along the minus strand of CAVGYS010000024.1, from coordinate 2,550 downwards.
TCCGTACTCGGCCAGATACTCTTCGAGCAGGTTGAGGGTCACGATGTCCAGATCGTTGGTAGGCTCGTCGAGAATCAGCAGGTTGGGGTTGCGCATCAGGATGGTCAGCAGGTACAGACGGCGCTTCTCGCCTCCGGAGAGCCTGGAGACAGGCGTAGTCAGCGCATCGTGCGGGAACAGGAAGCGTCCGAGCAGCCTGGTGTCGCTCACGACGTCGAGCACGGTGTCCCCATCGTTGAACTGCATGCCGTTCTGCCGGTAATAGCCGATGACGAGCGACTCTCCCCGGTCTATCGTACCCGCTGCGGGCTGTATCTCGCCTGTCAGCAGGCCGAGGAAAGTGGACTTGCCGATACCGTTGCGGCCCACGATTCCGACCTTGTCGTATCTCTGGAAGTTGTAGCTGAAATCCTTGAGGAGGTATCTGCCCTCCCAGAGGTAATCGACCCCCTTGCAGTTGATGATCTTGGTGCCAAGGCGGGAGGCTTCCCCGATGCCTTCGAGGCTGATGTTCTTCGTGCTGTAAACCTGTGCGGCGCGGTCGGAGAGCTCGTGGAAGGCGTTGATGCGGTATTTGGCCTTGCCGGAGCGGGCGCAGGGGGTGGCGTGTATCCACTCCAGCTCTCTGCGGAGCAGGTTGCGCACCTTGTCCGTCTCAGCGTTGTACGAGGCGATGCGGCTGTCCCGTTTCTCAAGGTAATTCTGATAGTCACCTTTATAACTATAGACGGCCCCGTGGTCGAGCTCCATCACGATGTTGCAGACCCTGTCGAGGAAATACCGGTCGTGAGTCACCATCAGCAGGGTGCGGCGGCTGCGTTTCAGGTAGTCTTCGAGAAACTCCACCGCCTCGATGTCCAGATGATTGGTGGGCTCGTCCATTATCAGGAAATCCGCCTCGGATGCGAGCATCTCGCTGAGGGCCACTCTCTTGACTTCGCCTCCCGAAAGCTCGCCCATCTTTTTGGAGGGGTCCGGAAGGCGGAACGAGGTCAGCAATTCCACAGCCTTGCGCTCGAACGCCTCGAGGTTCTCCTGATGGAAGTCCTCGAGCATCCTGCGGCTGTGGTGGAGAATCTGCTCCCTGATGCTGAGTTGCGCATCGTAGTCGTAATCCTGCTCGAGGAAGGCTATCCTGATGTCTTTCAGGAAGATGACCTTGCCCCCGGAGTCGGAGGAATCCCGGCCCGCTATGATTCGCAGCAGCGTAGTCTTGCCGGTGCCGTTCGGGGCCACGAGGGCTATCTTGTCCCCCTCGTTTACGTTGAAGCCTATATGTTCGAAGAGCACCTTCTGTCCATAGGACTTGGAGATGTTCTCGATCTGAAGATAACTTGCCATTATATGCTAAAGGATGCCGAGCACCTTGCCTCTGGAGAGCAGGCAGTCGCCCACGGCGGCGGCGCGGCGGTCAAGCTGTGAGAGCACTATCGACGTGTCCGAAGAAACCCTGGAGAGGCAGAGGCGGTTGACGGCGGTCTTGATAGGCAGGAGCAGGTAGTCCTTGCCGACGATGAGCCGTCCGCCGATCACCACGAGTCCCGGGTTGAACACGTTGAGGACTCCGGCGATTCCTCTTCCGAGGGTGTCGCCGACCTTGCCGATTCCGTCAATGGCCAGCACGTCGCCCATTTCCACGGCGGTGAGGATCTCGTCGAGCTCGATGTCTCCCTTCTGGTTGAACGGCCTGAGCAGGGAAGAGGAGTGTCCTTTCTTGAGCTCCTCGACCATCATCCTGTGCAGGGCCGAACCCGAGGCCCCCGTCTCAAGGCATCCGACCTTGCCGCAGCGGCAGATGATGTCGTTGTTGAGGGCCGGGAAGTGGCCTATCTCTCCCGAATATCCCGACTTGCCGTAGTAGAGCTTCCCGTCGGTGATGATTCCCATTCCGAGACCCCAGCTGAGGTTGATGAAAATCATGTTCTTGTCGGCCTTGTCGCCCAGGGTCATGTATTCTCCGTAGGCCATCGCACGCGAGTCGTTCTCGATGTTGACCGGGACGTTGAACTCCTTCTGGAAGATGTTCTTGAGAGGGATGTCGTCGCTCACGAAGTAGGTCAGGCTGTAGCCCTTCTCCGGATTCACGCGGCCCGAGAGGCTGACGCCCACGCCGAGAACCTTGATCCAAGGGATCCCGCTTTTCGTGACCTCGTCCTTGACCATGCGGCAGATTGTCCGGAACGACAGCTCGTTGGCTTCAAGGACGAACTCGATGTCCTGGATGAAGTTGACGATCTCGCCTTTGAAGTTGCTGATGCCGATGTGGAAATGGTGTCTCGCGATGTCCACCCCCACGAAATATCCGGCTTCCGGGTTGAGTCCGTAAACGCTTGGCCGGCGGCCGCCGCTGGTGCCTACCTTGCCTTCGTCCTGCAGGAAGTTTTCCGCTATCAGTTCCGCTATCAGCTTGGTGATAGTGGGCACGCTTATCCCCAGCGCCCTGCTGAAGTCGGCGATGCTCGAATTGTTGTTCTTGATGCAAAGACGGAGTATCTCCCGTTTTGTCTGGGCGTTCTTGCCTGTTAAATCATTAAGAAAGGACGATGTCAT
>CAVGYS010000023.1:0-12374 GCA_963633505.1 Oscillibacter sp. MSJ-31 | reverse complement strand
CGCCTATACCGTAAGCGGACCTCTGGAAGTAAACGACAACGGCATCAATTTCGACTCCCTGCAATTCAAGGACGACGACAGCGGCAACGGCCTGATGTCAGGGAACTTCGCCTATGACCGCTCCGGGACTTTCCGCCTCAAATCCGAAATCAGCTTCACCAATCTCAAATTCATAGACAGCCCCGAAAGGGAAAACGGGGCCTATGGACTCATCCGGGCGAGCGGGAACGCCTCGATAGAAGGCCCTCTCTCAGCCTTGACGATCAACGCCACCGCAAGCACTGTCGGAGACGGCAACATCCACGTGCCGATGTCGGGCACGGCGGCAGGCAAGTCAAGCGACCTGCTTACTTTCACGCAGCCTACCAGGGAGAAAGACCCTTACGAAGAAATGATTTCCACCTTCCAGGAGGAGAAGCGGCGGACGTCCGACATCAACATACACGCCAACCTGACGGTGCACTCGGGAGTCAAGGCTTTCGTGGAGATAGAAAAAAACGCCGGCAATATCGCGAGCTTCAACGGAGAAGGCAGCGTCAACCTGCACCTCAGACCGTCGAAAGCCATATTCGACCTCAACGGGGACTTCAACATCAGGGAGGGTGACTACCAGTTCGTGCTTCCTGGCATCATGAGCAAGGATTTCAGCATAGCGGAGGGCAGTTCGATAAAATTCGGGGGGAACATAGCCGACACGGAGCTGAACGTCAACGTCATCTACAAGCAGCGCGTGTCCCTCTCGGCCCTCGTTTCCGAGGAGAACAGTTCCAGCGCGAAGAGGCTCGTGGAGTGCGGCATATCCGTGACGGACAGGCTCGGCAGTCCGAAGATCGGATTCAGCGTCAACGTGCCGGATCTCGACCCGACCACAAAATCAATGGTGGAGGCCGCCCTCAGCACGGAAGACAAGGTACAGAAGCAGTTCATGGCCCTGCTTCTGATGGGCTCGTTCATGCCGGACGAAAGCTCGGGAGTCGTCAACGGCTCGGAGATTCTGGTGTCCAACATGACGGAACTGATGTCCAACCAGCTCAACTCCATCCTGCAGAAGCTCGAGATTCCGGTCGATGTCGGCATCGGCTACCAGGGGACGTATCAGGGCTCGAACATGTTTGACGTCGCCATCTCGACCCAGCTTTTCAACGACCGCGTCATTGTCGGGGGGAGCGTGGCGAACAGAAAATACAACAACACCGCGACCGCCGGGGATATGGTCGGAGACCTCGACATCCAGATCAAACTGGACGACGCGGGCAAATTCCGGCTGAACGTATTCTCCCATTCGGCGGACGAATACACCAGTTATCTGGACCTCTCGCAACGCAACGGCGTGGGCGTGAGCTACCAGAAAGAATATGGCGGAATCAGCGATTTCCTGCGCAGCATCTTCGGCCCGAAGAGCGGCAGGGAAGACGGGGAGAAGGCCATGAATACAATCAAGATAGAAACTGATGAACAGAGGGAAACTGTATCTGATACCGTCTCCGTTGGGAAATAGCCCCGTAGGAGACGTGATTCCGCAGGGAACGCTGCGCATCGCCTGCTCGCTGACGAGTTTCGTAGTGGAGGAAGTGCGCACGGCAAGAAGAATCCTGTCCGCATACGGGCTCAAAGGCCATATCGATGCCCTGGAATTCCATGAGCTCAACGAGCACACGCGAGAGGAGGAAGTGGAGGCCCTGCTGCCCCTTTTCGAGAGAGGAGACGTCGGCTATATGTCCGAAGCCGGACTTCCGGCGGTGGCCGACCCGGGAAGCGCCCTTGTCGCCCTCTGCCACAGGGAAGGCATAGAAGTCGTGCCGCTTGCAGGCCCCTCGTCCCTTCTGATGGCACTCATGGCCTCCGGGCTCAACGGCCAGTCGTTCGCATTCTGCGGCTACGTGCCCGCCAAGGCAGAAGAGAGGAAGAATGCTCTGAAAACCCTCGAAAGACGTTCCAAAGCCGAGAGACAGAGCCAGATAATAATCGAGACCCCCTACCGCAACGATGCGCTTTTAGCCGACATGCTACAGGTTTTCGCTCCGGCGACAAGAATCTGCGTCGCGGCGGACATCTCGCTCCCGTCTCAGTACGTCCACACGGACAGCGTGGGCGGCTGGAAGAAAGCGGGACTTCTCATCGGCAAGCGCCCTTGCGTATTCATAGTACTCGCCTAAGATGAAAATAGCGTTTCTCACTCTCGGCTGCAAGCTCAACTACGCCGAGACGTCCACATACGAACGCGGTTTCAAGGCCGCCGGACTCGAAGTCGTGCCCTGGAGCGACAAGGCTGACATCTATCTTGTGAACACCTGTTCGGTTACGGCGGTCTCAGACGGCAAGTCCCGCAACCTCATCCGCAAGGTCCACAGGGTCAACCCCGAAGCAGCAGTGATTGTCACAGGATGCAGCGCCCAGCTGCGCCGGGAAGAAATCGCGGCCATAGAAGGGGTGACGAGGGTGTTCGGAGCCGCCGAAAAGCAGTTCGTGGTGCAGGAGACGCTCTCCCTCGTGGGTCTGCACTCAGACGATGAGAGCCTGCGCAAGAGCGGGATGTTCGGCGCGTTCAGCACTGGGGAGCGCACGCGCTCGTTTCTCAAGGTTCAGGACGGGTGCAACAATTTCTGCAATTACTGCACGGTACCCTACGCGAGGGGGGAAAGCCGCAACCTCCCCATCTCGGAATGTGTCTGCAACGCCCGCAAGATAGCCGCCGAGGGCATCAAGGAGATAGTCCTCACGGGGGTCAACACGGGAGACTTCGGAAGAAGCACGGGAGAGAGTTTTCTCGACCTGCTCAAGGCGCTCGAAGAAGTCGAGGGGATAGAGAGGTACCGCATCTCCAGCATCGAGCCCAACCTTCTGGAAGACAGCATCATAGACTGGATGGCTGGCGGGACCAGATTCCAGCCGCACTTCCACATCCCCCTCCAGGCAGGCTCGGACGAACTGCTCAAGAGCATGGGCAGGCACTACGACACGGCCTTCTTCGAGAAGAAGATAGCTTATATCCGCCGCAGACTGGAAGCCCCGGGCAAACCTCTGGTGTTCTTCGGAATAGACGTGATGGCCGGACTGCCGGGAGAGACGGAAGAGCTTTTCCGCAGCGGGCTTGACTTCATACGCAGGATACGCCCGGCGTTCATACACGTCTTCCCGTACTCGCGCCGTCCCGGCACGCCCGCCGCGCTGATGAGCGGGCAGGTATCCGATGCGGACAAGAAAAAACGGGTCGAGCAGCTGGAGAAATTGTGCTCCGAACTTCACTCGGACTTCATAGAAGCCAACAGGGGCCTGAAGGAGAGAGTGCTCTTCGAATCCACCGACCGCGCAGGCCGCATGGAGGGATATACCGGCAACTATATAAGGATAGAGAGGAAGTACGACCCCGCACTCGCCGGGAAAATCGTTGACGTAATCATCTAACCCCCTATGACGAGCCCGTCGTATGAGGGGTGCACGTGCTCTGGGAGTTCCCTGACGAAATCCTCGTATTTCGGCAGAAGATGCGAGAGGTGCGTGATGTACGATTCTTTCGCGCCCACCCTCTCGAAGAAATCCAGACACTGCCGGAGCGATGGGTGCGAACGGTGCTCCTCCCTCTTGACGCAGCCGAGGGTCACATATTCCACGCCCTTGAGCTTCTCGTATTCCCCCTCGTCAATGAACTTGATATCAGTAAGATAGGCAATATTGCCGAACCTGTATCCCAGCACGGAAATCTCCTTCGTGCTCAGATGCCAGCCCTGTATCGGAATCACCTCCACCGGCTGTTTCGGGGCCGCGTCCTTCTCGGGAGGCAGGTGCCTGTAGCCAAAGCCCCTCTCCCAGACCAGCACCTCTTCGTCGGAATTGGAGTGCAGCATCACGGGATGATGCGAATCTATGATATGCACCCTCCATTCCGGAGAGCCCGGGTAACGCGGCTCGGCGAATGCATAGGAATAGTCCTGCCGGAGGGTGTCCTCGACATACTTCTCGCAATATATGTTGACCGGATGCCTCTCGATGAGGTTGAACGCCCTGATGTCGTCGAGTCCCCCGGTGTGGTCCTTGTGGTTGTGGGTCAAGAGGATAGCATCGAGGTGGCGCACTCCCTGACGGAGCATTTGATAGCGGAAGTCGGGACCGGCATCGACCAGTATGGTCAGCCCCCCGTACTCGACCAGCGCGGACGAACGCAGGCGATTGTCACGCGGATCGCGGGACTGGCATACGGGACAGTCGCATCCTATCATCGGCACCCCCTGGGACGTGCCGGTACCGAGAAATGTAAGTTTAGCTTTCATCGGAGCGCAAATATACTAATTTTCCCTCGTCCAGCATCTCCCTGTACAGCTCCAGAGCGTAGGGCGGAAGCGCATTGGCGGGGTCGTCGCACCACGCCTTGAATTCTTCCAATCCAAGACCGGGATGCGCACAGACATAGGAAGTTATCATCTGTTCCGTACGCTCGCGCGCGGAGCGGGAGCGGCACACGTCGCAGCAGCCGCAATCCCTGCTGTCCTCCTGACCGAAATACGCAATGAGATATTTCGCGCGGCAGGTTTCGCTCTGCGTCACGTATTCCTCCATCGTATCCGCACGCTTGCGGGCGTTCTCCTTGAGGAAATCGTATCTGTCCTTGTGGAGGTCGAGATTGCCCGGCATGAGACGGGCGTGGTGCAAAAAAATCACCGTAGCTCTGTCACGCGGGACGTAGCGGATGACGTGCTCGAGAGAGAGCTTGTACAGCAGCTGGCGCAGCATCGGGACGGAAACCCCACAGGCGTGTGCGATCCTGTCCTCATCGATTGGCACCACGTACGAAAAAATCCCCGGGTAGCCCCTCATCAGAGCATCGAGCAGCCTCGGCATCATCGGGTCCGGCAGGCTGATTTCATACAGGGCCTGACGGTCCGCGACAATCTTGACCTGCGTGGAGATGTCGGCATCCGCGGTGTATGTCAGGTGGACGCTCATCTCGAGATGGCGGATGGCATAATGGACTTCCGCCTTGTTGAGAGCATAGTGCCGGGCGAACTCCTCAAGGTTGAATTTAAGCCTTGCCCCGGCCCCTCCCTCATAGGGTATCTGGTTGAAAACGTGTATCTTCTGATAGACGTCCTCTATATACTCGAGCGGCGGGAAGGAGATTTCGAGAATCTGAGCGAGCCTGCGGATATCGGTCTTGTTCCACAGGAGCACCGCCCAGGAGCGCAATCCGTCCCGCCCCGCACGTCCCGCCTCCTGGAAATATGCTTCCGGACTGTCCGGCGGACCGAGATGCACGACGAAGCGCACGTCGGGTTTGTCGATTCCCATCCCGAAAGCGTTGGTGCAGACCATCACCCTTATCTCCCCCCTCTTCCACGCCTCCTGCCTCTCGGTTCTGGTGTCGGACCCGAGCCCGGCATGGTAGAACGACGCGCTGACGCCTCCCCCGGAGAGCATCGCCGCCACCTCCTCGCATTTGCGGCGGTTGCGCATATACACTATCCCGGAGCCGGGAACCTTGAGGCAGATATTCAGCAGTTGCCCCACCTTGTCCTCGCAGCGGCGCACTATATACGAAAGGTTCGGCCGCTCGAAACCGCTGCGCAGCAGAAGGAAATTCTTCAGATTCCTTTCCTCCTCGCTTGGAGTCCCGGGACGGACCAACCGCCGCATTATGTCCTGCGCTACCTGAACGGTGGCGGTCGCGGTAAGCGCTATCAGTGGAGCCTTCACGACCTTGCGCATCTCCCCTATGCGCAGATAGTCGGGGCGGAAATCATAGCCCCACTGGGAGATGCAGTGCGCCTCATCGATCACTATGAAACTGACGTTCATCACCTCGAGGTAGGATTTGAAGAGGCCGGTCCCCAGCCTCTCCGGAGAGACGTAGAGAAACTTGAAGTCCCCGTATGCGGCATTGTTGAGCGCCAAATCCACCTCGCGGCGGTTCATCCCGGCGTGCACGGCCACCGCCTTGATTCCACGGGCGGTGAGATTCTGTACCTGATCCTTCATCAGCGCGATCAGCGGCGTGACCACTATCGCAAGCCCTTCGCGCATCAGAGCGGGCACCTGGAAACAGATGGACTTCCCTCCCCCGGTGGGCATTATCGCCAGCACGTCGCGCCCGTCCAGTGCGGCGGAAATGATTTCCTCCTGCATCGGACGGAAGCTCTCATAGCCCCAGTACTTCTGAAGAGTCTCACGCGCAGTCATCGGACACAAAAATAATCAATCTCCGCCTGTTTTATTGGAAAACCTGCAAAAAACTCATAGCTTTGCGCAGCATAAACCACATCATCAACTGCACTTCTTATGATTAAACGCCTATCCTTTCTTCTCATTCTGCTGACAGCCTGCTGTACGCCGCAGGAAACCACTCAGACAAGAGTGATGCGCTACTATCCGGACGGCAGGGACATCGTCTGCCTCAACGGAGGCGGCCGCTACACGCGAGCCCTCTACGGCACACACACGAGATTTCGTCTGGAAACCTCCGACAAGCCGATATTCGCCGTCTATGACAAGGCGGACAGCCGCAACGTCCGCTTCTTTCTCCGCCACGGGGGGAAGGAGCTCCAGCTCGACTCCGTCTCCTGGTGCGAGGCGCGCTATCAGGGCGGGAAGCGCAGCTACCTGCTCCGGGACAAGTCCTGGGGGAAGGCCGAGATGAGAATCACGGCGCTTGCCTCACTACACGAAGAGGGAGCCATCTGGAAGTTCTCCCTCGAGGGCTTCGGCGGCGAGAGCACCCTCATCGCCAAGGTCTGCGAGGCCGCAGGCAAGAAGTTCAACCGGGACGGCGACCTCGGGATGGACCCGCGCGAGAACTTCGACCCCTCTACGGACGAGGCCGGACTTCAGACGCTCGAATGGGCCGCAGGAGAGGAGTCCTACTTCATCTATCACCACAAGGACGTGCTGGAATCCGCCTCCGCCGAGCAGGGAAGGCCGCTTTTCGACAGGGAGGAGGGCGCCCGAAAGGAGCTCGTCAGTCTGGTGGAAATCAACACCCCGGACCCGTTCTTCAACACGATAGGAGCCAATCTCGTCGCGGCCGCTGACGGCACCTGGGACGGGGAGACGTTCCTTCACGGAGCCATAGGCTGGCGCACCCCGCTCGCGGGATGGAGAGGAGCCTATGCGGGAGACGTGATCGGATGGAACGACAGGGCCGTGTCGCACTTCAAGACCTATGCGGAGAGCATGGTCACCGACGTCCCTCCGACATATCCTCAGCCTCAGCAGGATACGTCGCAGAATCTCGCGCGTCCCACCAAGAAGTGGGGCACTCCGATGTACTCGAACGGCTACATCTGCCGGCTTCCCGGGCGCACGGACGTGATGAACCACTACGACATGAACATCAACTACATGGATGAGCTGATGAAGCACTTCAGCTACGATGCCGACACCCTGCTGATGCGTCAGACGTGGCCGAAGATCAAACTGCACCACGAGTGGGAGAAGCGCAACTTCGACCCCGACGGCGACCACCTCTACGATGCTGTCTGCTGCATTTGGGCGAGCGACGCCCTCTACTACAGCGGAGGCGCCGTCACCCACTCCTCCGCCTACAACTACTACTCCAACCTCATGACCGCGCGGATTGCCGAAATCATCGGCGAAGACCCGACCCCGTACCGGGAGGAGGCGCAGGCGATACTCCAGGCCCTCAACTCCCGCCTATGGCTGGAAGACGAGGGGCATTGGGCGGAATATCAGGATTATATGGGTCTGAAACGGCTCCACAAGAGCGCCGCGATATGGTCAATCTACGCCCCGATAGACTGCGGGGCCTGCACTCCCGAACAGGCCTACAGGGCGACCCTCTACGTGGACAGGGAGATTCCGCACGTCCCGGTCAGATACAGCTACGACAAAAAGGCTCTCAAGGCCCTCGGCCTGAAGCTGCCGCATCCGGAAAAGGACCTTTTCACCATCTCCTCCTCCAACTGGCTGCCATACAACTGGAGCACCAACAACGTGGCCCACGACGAAGTGGCCAACATGGCCCTCGCCTACCTTGAAGCGGGCAGGAACGATTCCGGATTCAAGCTCCTCAAGGCCGACGTCATCGACGAGATGTATCTCGGGGAGTGCCCCGGCAACTTCGGGCAGATCAGCTACTACGACAAGGCCAAAAACGAAGCCTACCGGGACTTCGCGGACAATGTCGGCATCACCTCCAGGGCCATAGTCAACGGACTCTTCGGCATCCTGCCGGACGCTCTCAACGGGAAGTGCGTCATAAGGCAGGCTTTCCCGGACGAATGGAAGGAAGCCTCCATAAAGACCCCTTATCTGAGCTATTCTTTCAGACGGGAGGGTAATCTGGACATCTATCAGATAGAGCAGAACTTCACCCGCCCGCTACAGATCGTGGTCAGAGCCAATGCCGGCGGCGGACAGTATCTGGAGGTCAAAGGCAGCTCCGACAAGGTTCAGACCGTCACCATCAACCGCAGGAAGCTTCCGAAAGTCAAGTTCAGCGACAGCGGCGCCTCTGCGCAGACAGACGTGGATTCAAGGGCCTATCTTGACAAGATGGGTCTGGGAGACATCAACGCAAGGAAGGCCTCCAGAGGCACCATGATCGACATCAGCGCGCACTTCAACGCCAACGCCGACGACATCTTCCGCAACGAGTACCTCTCGCCTCGCCCGCCGTTCGCCTCATTGCAGCTTCCAAAGCAGGGCGTGGGAGAGTGGTGCATACCTTTCGAGACCTACGAGATCGAGGACGACGGGCTTCGCGGCACCATCAGGGACGGGGTCTATGACACCGGTCTCGGACTGAAATTCCTCTCCCCTTCCGAAGGACTCAACGCCATATACACCTCTCTCTGGGACAATTATCCGGACTCCGCCACCGTGAGCCTTGAAGGCAAAGCCTCATACGCATACCTCCTGCTGGTCGGAAGCACGCAGAACATGCAGAGCCGCATTGAGAACGGAGAGGTGAGGGTTCAGTACGGCGACGGCAGCGAGAGCGTAATGTATCTTGTCAATCCCATCAACTGGCGTCCGGTGGAGGAGGACTGCTACACCGACAAGTACGCTTTCCGCAGCGCGGGCCTGAATCCGTACAGGGTTTCATTCCTCACTGGCGCGGTGCATCGGGAGATGCCGCTCGAACTGCTTGGAGAAGGCGGGGCCACGGCGGACTACCGCCCGGAAGAGAAATTGCCGGCGAAGGCCAAGGCCGACTACAACCTCGTCACCGACAGGACCATCACCGGCGGCGGCGCGCTCATCCTCAAGATGCCGCTCGACTCCGGAAAGGAGCTGGAGAGCCTGACCCTGCGCACATTGTCGAACGACGTCGTGATAGGGCTGATGGGAGTGACATTGGAAAAGTAATTAAAAATCGCTATCTTTGCGCTCGTTTTTGGAACGCTTATTGAAGCGAACCGAGGGTTTTTGCAAACTCAAAAAAAAATCAAAACATACCATGTCAAAAATTGATTTAAGCAAGTACGGAATCAAAGGGACCACTGAGATCCTTTATAATCCGACCTACGAAGTCCTCTACAACGAAGAGACCAAACCGGGTCTCGAAGGTTACGAGAAGGGCCAGGTGACCGAGCTCGGCGCCATCAACGTGATGACCGGCATCTACACGGGCCGCTCCCCTAAGGACAAGTACATTGTCATGGACAAGAACTCCAAGAACACCGTATGGTGGAACACTCCGGAGTATCCCAACGACAACCACGAGCTCTCCGAGAAAGTATGGAAAGAGCTCAAGTCTCTCGCCGTCAAGGAGCTTTCAGGCAAGAGACTTTTCGTAGTGGACGGCTTCTGCGGCACCCACAAGGACACCAGGATGAAGGTGCGCTTCGTGATGGAAGTCGCATGGCAGGCACACTTCGTCACCAACATGTTCATCCGCCCGCAGAATCAGGCGGAGTTCGATCAGGAGCCTGATTTCGTGGTTTACTGCGCATCCAAGGCCAAGGTCGAGAACTATCAGGAGCTCGGACTCCGCTCCGACACCGCCGTTGCCTTCAACGTGACGAGCAAGGAGCAGGTCATCCTCAACACCTGGTACGGCGGCGAGATGAAGAAGGGTATGTTCTCAATGATGAACTACTACCTCCCTCTCAAGGGCATCGCTGCCATGCACTGCTCGGCCAACACCGACATGAACGGCGAGAACACAGCCATCTTCTTCGGTCTCTCCGGAACCGGCAAGACCACCCTCTCAACCGACCCTAAGCGCAAGCTCATCGGTGACGACGAGCACGGTTGGGACAACAAGGGCGTGTTCAACTTCGAGGGCGGTTGCTACGCCAAGGTCATCAAGCTCGACAAGGAGTCTGAACCGGACATCTACAACGCCATCCGCCGCGACGCGCTTCTGGAGAACGTCACCGTGGACAAGAACGGCAAGATCGACTTCAACGACAAGAGCGTGACCGAGAACACCCGCGTCTCCTACCCTATCTATCACATCAACAAGATAGTTCGTCCGGTATCCCAGGGCCCTGCGGCAAAGCAGGTCATCTTCCTGTCAGCCGACGCGTTCGGAGTTCTTCCTCCGGTATCCATCCTCACCCCGGAGCAGACCAAGTACTACTTCCTCTCAGGATTCACCGCAAAGCTCGCGGGTACGGAGCGCGGCATCACCGAGCCTACCCCGACGTTCTCAGCCTGCTTCGGCCAGGCGTTCCTCGAACTCCCTCCTACCAAGTACGCTGAGGAGCTCGTGAAGAGAATGCAGAAGAGCGGCGCCAAGGCTTACCTCGTGAACACCGGCTGGAACGGTACCGGCAAGCGTATCTCCATCCGCGACACCCGCGGAATCATCGATGCGATTCTCGACGGCTCCATCGACAAGGCTCCGACCAAGAAGATTCCTTATTTCGACTTCGAAGTTCCTACCGAGCTCAAGGGAGTTGACAGTGGAATCCTCGATCCTCGCGACACCTACGCCGACGCCAAGATCTGGGACGACAAGGCCAAGGATCTCGCAGGACGCTTCATCAAGAACTTCAACAAGTATGAGAACACCGAGGAAGGCAAGGCTCTCGTAGCGGCCGGTCCGAAGCTCTAGTACCGTACTTTCACTCTAATATCAAGCCCCGGGCCTCCAAAAGCTCCGGGGCTTTTTCGGTGAAAACGTTATCTTTGTATAATGAAAGAACTTGATACAAGCATACAGTATCTGAGCGGAGTCGGTCCCAAAAGGGCCGAACTGCTCAAGAGGGAGCTCGGGATAGAGACTCTCTCGGACTTGATACACTTGTATCCGTTCCGATATATCGACAGACGCGGGATAACCAGGATCTGCGACATACGTCCGGACCTGGCCTTCGTCCAGATTCGCGCCCGAGTGGTTTCCAGAACTCTCTATGGACCATCTTCCACCGTAATTGCGCAGGAGGGGCAGATCAATTTCAACACGGTCCGTCGCCTGTCCGTCATCGTGGATGACGGCAGCGGAAGGATGGAGACGGTGTTCTTCAAAGGCATAAAGTGGAACTATGGCAGGCTTGTCCCCGGAGGGGAGTTCATCTTCTTCGGCAAGCCGCAGAGTTTCGGCACACGGATCAACATCGTGCATCCGGAAGTTGACCTGCCACAAAGCGGAGTGGCAGCGCAGTCGGTACTCACCGGGGTTTACCCGAGCACCGAGAAGCTCAAGACCGGAGGGGTCACCGGGAAGGTGATGTGCCGCCTCCAGGCTGCGGCGCTCGCGCTGTGCCTGCCCGAAATCGAGGAGACTCTGCCGGATTATATACTTGACAGCAAGGGACTTGTCCCGCTGAAGAGTGCCCTGTACAACATTCATTTCCCCAAAGACAGTCAGGCACTGCAAGACGCGACGCGACGGCTCAAGTATGAGGAGCTTTTCCTGTTGCAACTGTCGCTGCTCAAGCAGAAATACGTCCGCTCGCGGGGGGCCGTCGGCCTGCTGATGCCAAAAGTCGGCGAAGCGTTCAATTCCTGCTACAGGGCTCTCCCTTACAGCCTTACCCGGGCGCAGCAGAAAGTCATACGCGAAATCCGGGCCGACCTCGTAGGTGGACGGCAGATGAACCGTCTGTTGCAGGGAGACGTGGGTTCGGGGAAGACCCTCGTGGCCGTGTTCAGCTGCCTTCTGGCGATTGACAACGGCTATCAGGCCTGTCTGATGGCCCCGACCGAGGTGCTCGCGCAGCAGCACGCAGCCAACATAGCCAAGTATCTATCCCCGACCGGGGTGAAATCGGCCCTGCTCACCGGCAACAGTACGGCGAAGGAGCGCAGGGAAATCCACGCAGGCCTCGAAGACGGCAGCATCGGAATCATCGTGGGCACCCACGCCCTGCTGGAGGACAACGTCAGGTTCAAGAACCTCGGTCTCGCGGTAATCGACGAGCAGCACCGCTTCGGAGTGGACCAGAGGGCAAAACTGTGGGCCAAGAACAACC
>CAVGYS010000022.1:0-12578 GCA_963633505.1 Oscillibacter sp. MSJ-31 | reverse complement strand
ACTCTACATAGATCGGCTCTATTGCCACGAAGTGACAAGCCCGCAGGCTTTTGACGGCATCAGGGCCAGGGGCTGCGGAATTCTGAGGCCCGGGAGGGTGGTGTGCATGCCGGATCACGACATCCCGACGGAAGGGACCACTTTCGTCGATGACACCTGCCGCAGGCAGGTCGAGACTCTGGAGAGGAATGCCGCCGAATTCGGACTCGTGCACTATCCGATGATGAGTCCGGACAACGGCATAGTCCATGTCGTCGGGCCGGAGAAGGGGCTTTCTCTCCCGGGGATGACCATAGTCTGCGGAGACTCGCATACCTCCACCCACGGAGCGGTCGGGGCGGTGGCCTTCGGCATCGGTACGAGTGAGGTTGAAATGGTGCTCGCTACCGAGTGCATACTTCAGCAAAAGCCCCTCTCGATGCGTATCCGCGTCGAAGGGGAGCTTGGCAAGTGCGTCACAGCCAAGGATATAGCTCTTTTTCTCATGATGCGGCTCTCCACCTCCGGAGCTACGGGATATTTCATAGAATACGCCGGCTCGGCGATTCGGGGGCTCTCCATGGAGGGGCGGCTCACGCTTTGCAACCTTTCGATTGAAATGGGTGCGCGGGGCGGCTTCGTGGCCCCGGACGAGACGACTTTCGCCTACCTCAAGGGACGCGAGCATTCGCCGAAAGGGGAGGATTGGGACAGGGCCGTGGAGTATTGGAAGACCCTGCGCAGCGGAGACGACGCACTCTTCGACAAGGAATACGTCTTCGACGCTTCCGAGATATCCCCGATGATAACCTATGGCACCAACCCCGGAATGGGAATGCCGATCCGCGCTTCCGTACCTGAGGGGACTCCGCAGAGGGTGCTTGAATATATGGGTTTCTCGGAGGGTCAGAGCCTTCTTAGGCATAAGGTAGATTACGTGTTCCTCGGGGCCTGCACGAACGGCAGGATAGAGGATTTCCGCGCCTTCGCCTCCATCGTAAAGGGGCGCAGGAAGGCGGACAACGTCACCGCCTGGCTCGTGCCGGGTTCGTGGGCGGTCAAGAGACAAATCGAGCAGGAGGGGATTGATCGCCTGCTGGAGGAGGCCGGATTCGAGATTCGCAAGCCGGGATGTTCCGCCTGCCTTGCGATGAACGCCGACAGGATACCGGCGGGGAAATATGCGGTTTCGACCAGCAACCGCAATTTCGAGGGTCGCCAGGGCCCTGGCTCGCGAACGATGCTTTCGAGCCCACTGACCGCCGCGGCCGCCGCCGTGACGGGTTGCGTCACAGATCCGAGGGAATTGATATGAAACAGAAATTCAATATAATAGAGAGCAGCTGTGTCCCGCTTCCGATAGAGAACGTGGATACGGACCAGATTATTCCCGCCCGTTTTCTGAAAGAGACGACACGGGACGAGAAATTCTTCGGAGACAATCTTTTCCGGGATTGGAGATATTCTCCCGACGGGACTCCGGTCCGGGATTTCGTCCTTAATGACCCGCGCTACGGCGGCTGCATACTGGTCGCCGGCGCGAACTTCGGTTCCGGATCCAGCCGTGAGCACGCCGCCTGGGCACTCGCCGGCTACGGGTTCAAAGCCGTCGTGTCAAGTTCCTTCGCGGATATCCACCGCAACAACGAGCTCAACAGCTTCGTCCTGCCGGTTCAGGTGAGCGCGGGGTTCCTTGGGAAGATTTTCGCCGCCATTGCGGAGGACCCGGGGGTGAAGCTGCGCATCGACCTCCCCAAGCAGGAGATTACCCTTCTGTCGGATGGCGGCAGCGAGCATTTTGAAATCAGCGCATACAAGAAGTACTGCCTCGAGAATGCTCTGGATGACATAGATTACCTGCTTGAACATAAAGAGAAAATAGAAAGATATGAAGCTGAACATAGCAAAATTGCCGGGTGACGGCATCGGGCCGGAGGTGATCTCCCAGGCCGTCAAGGCGACGGATGCGGTCTGCCGCCGTTTCGGTCACGAGTGTGAATATCGCTTCGCCTACATCGGGGCCTGCGCGATAGACCGCTTCGGTTCGGCTTTTCCCGAGGAGACTCTCAAAACCTGCATGGAAAGCGACGCGGTGCTCTTCGGAGCCGTGGGCGATCCGAAATACGACAATGACCCCGCCGCGAAGCTGCGTCCGGAACAGGGCCTGCTCGCGATGCGCCGCTCTCTGGGGCTGTATGCGAACATCCGCCCGGTGGAGACCTTCGACTCTCTGCTCGAGCGCTCTCCTCTCAGGCCCGAGATAGCGTCCGGGGCGGATTTTGTCTGCGTGCGCGAATTGACCGGGGGGATGTATTTCGGGGAGAAGGGACGGCTTGACGGAGGCGACACCGCCTACGACACCAACATATACCACCGCTTCGAGGTCGAGCGCATCCTGCGCAGGGCCTATTCGCTCGCGAGGCTGCGCCGCTCTCATCTGACAGTGGTCGACAAGGCCAACGTCCTGGAGTCTTCCAGACTCTGGAGGCAGGTCGCGCAGGAGATGGCCCCGGAGTATCCTGACATGCAGACTGACTATATGTACGTGGACAACGCCGCGATGAAGCTCATCACGGATCCGAGGTTCTTCGACGTGCTCGTCACGGAGAATACCTTCGGAGACATCCTGACGGACGAGGCGAGCTGCATTTCCGGTTCCATGGGCCTGCTCGCATCGGCCTCTCTGGGGGAGCATACGGGGGTTTACGAACCCATCCACGGCTCCTACCCGCAGGCGGCCGGGCGCAATGTCGCAAACCCTCTCGCGGCGATACTTTCCGCGGCGATGATGTTCGAATATGCCTTCGGACTCAAGCGGGAGGGGAGGGCGATACGCGAGGCGGTAGGTGCGAGCATCGCCGGCGGATTCGTCACAGAGGACCTGGGAGGCTCTCTTGGCACGTCCGAGGTCGGTGACAAGGTGGTTGAATTGATAGAGAACAAATAAAAAATTTGATACGATGAACAATCTTGAATGGGACAGTCTCGGCTTCCGCTACAGGAAGACCAACGCCATCGTCTATAGCCGCTACCGTGACGGGCAGTGGTCAGAACCCGAATTGACGGGTGATTTCGATTTCCATTTCAACGTCTTCGCAGGCGTGTTCCACTACGGCAACTCCTGCTTCGAGGGCCTCAAGGCTTTCCGTGGCAAGGACGGGAAGGTCCGCCTCTTCCGCCCGGACGAAAATGCAAGGCGGCTGAAGCGCAGCGCGGATCGTCTCTCCATGGCGTGTCCGTCCGAGGAGCTCTTCCTGAAGATGTGCATGATGTGCGTAAAGGCGAATCTTGACTTCCTTCCGCCCTATGGGCACAATGCTTCCATATATATCCGCCCTGTGCTTGAGGGGATAGATCCTCAGGTGAGCATAGTCTCATCCAGCGAGGTGCTCTTCTCCGTGATGTGCGTCCCGGTAGGGACCTATGCGCAGGAGGGGGCTCTCAGTCCGGTGTCCGCGGTGGTTTCCAGGAATTACGACCGTGCCGCCCCCAACGGAACCGGTTCATACAAGATAGGCGCGAACTACGCCATGTCGCTGTATCCTTATAATCTTGCTCATTCCCAAGGATATACGGAGCTGCTTTTCCTCGATCCGGCGACCAAGACCAAGATCGACGAGTTTGGCTCTTCGAACTTCATCGGCATCAAGGACAACACCTACGTCACCCCGCTCTCGGACAGCGTGCTCCCGTCCATCACCAACAAGTCGCTTCGCGTCATAGCCGAGGACCTGGGGATGAAGGTCGAGATGAGGCCGATTCCGTTCGAGGAGCTCTCCGAGTTCGAGGAGGTCAATGCCTGCGGCACGGCGGTGGTGATTACGCCAATCCGCTCCATCGACGACAAGCCTGTGCTGGAGGGGGCGGAAGTCTCCCGTTCCTACGTGGTACCTTCCGGGGCCGAGTGCGGCAAGCTGAGCCGTCGGCTGTACGACAGGATTCGCGGCATCCAGGACGGAATTGAAGAGGACACGCACGGCTGGTGCATAGAACTTTGACGCATGCTTGGGCGCTGTAAGATAAAAACCGGGCGATTTGATTTCGAGTCCGGGGAGAGTCTTCCCGGGCTCGAAATAGTGTATCATTGTTCCCCACGGGAATATGTTCCGGGGGAGAAGGTGGTGTGGATCTGTCATGCCCTTACCGCCAACTCCAACCCCGAGGACTGGTGGCCGCAGATGGTGGGCCCGGGCAAACTCATCGATCCGGACAGGTGCTTTGTCGTCTGCGTGAATATGCTCTGCTCTCCTTACGGAACTTCCGGGCCGGCTTCCACCGATCCTCTGAGCGGGAAGCCCTATCTGATGAATTTCCCCCGGACGACCATCCGGGATATGGTAAATTGCTGCATACTTGTCCGCAAGAGCCTGGGCATAGGGAAGATAGATACCCTGATAGGCCCTTCCATCGGAGGCTTCCTCTCATACGAGTGGGCGGTGAGCGAGCCTGAGGTCATCTCCAAGGTCCTCTTCCTTGCCACCACGATGCGCTGTACTCCGTATATGACCGCCTTCAATGAGGCTCAGAGGCTCGCCCTGCTCGCCGACCCGACTTTCAAAGAGGCGGTCTCCCTTGCGGGGGGATATGCGGGCCTTGTCTGCGCCCGTTCGATAGCGATGCTCTCGTACCGGACCTTCGAGGGCTACAATTCCACTCAGTTCGAGGCTGACCCCGACGTTCTCTTCGCGGACAGGGCCGCCTCCTATCAGCGGCATCAGGGCAAGAAGCTCGCCGACCGCTTCGACGCCTACAGCTATTGGTATCTGACCTGCGCCCTTGACAGCCACAATGTCGGCCGGGGCAGGGGAGGCGTGGATGCGGCTCTTGGGAGAATCCAGGCGAAGAGCATGATTGTCAACATAGACAGCGACAACCTCTTCCCGGTGCAGCCGGGACGGGAGACGGCAACCAAAATCCCTGGAGCGGAGTATCACGAGATTTCTTCCGCGTTCGGGCACGACGGTTTCCTCATCGAGAGCGAGGCCCTGGGCAGGCTGATTGCGCCGTTCTTATAATTTCCACGGACTCTCGACGTCCGACGGCATCCTCCAGTCCCCGCGCGGGGAGAGGGAGACGGAGCCGACCTTGGGGCCGTCCGGGATGCAGGAACGCTTGAACTGCTGGGTGAAGAATCTTCTGAGGAATGTCTCCAGCCAGTGGCGCAGCGTGTCCTCGTCGTAGGTGTCGGCGAAGGCCTTGAGTGCGAGGAAAAGTAGCTTCGAGGGCTTGTAGCCGAAGCGGAAGAAGTTGTAGAGGAAGAAGTCGTGAAGCTCATACGGGCCCACGAGGTCTTCCGTCTTCTGTTTAATCTGGCCGTTGCCGTCGGCGGGGATGAGTTCCGGACTGATGGGCGTATCCGCCACGTCCAGAAGGACTTTCCGCACGTCTTCCGAAGAGCCGAATCTGTTTTCCGCCGCCCATACGACGAGCGTCCTGACAAGGGTTTTGGGGATGCTGACGTTGACGGCGTACATTGACATGTGGTCTCCATTGTAGGTGCACCATCCCAGCGCGAGCTCGGAAAGGTCTCCGGTGCCTATCACGATTCCTCCCTCCTTGCCGGCGACGTCCATCAGAATCTGCGTCCGTTCGCGGGCCTGGCAGTTTTCGTAGGTGAGATCCTGTATGCTCTCGTCGTGTCCGATGTCCGAGAAATGCTGCCGGGTGGCCGGGACGATGGATATCTCACGTGCCGTCACGCCAAGCAGTTTCATAAGGGAGAGGGAGTTGTTGTATGTCCTTCCGGTCGTGCCGAATCCCGGCATGGTGATGCACGTGATGCCTTTGCGGTCCAGCCCCATGGCATCGAACGCGAGAGCCGTCACAAGCAGGGCGAGAGTCGAGTCGAGGCCTCCGGAAATTCCGATGACGGCCTTGCGGCAGCGGATGTGCTCCATTCTCGTAGCAAGGCCCGCGACCTGCGCGGAGAGAATCTCCCTGCACCTCGCGTCCAGCTCCCCGGGGTCGCTCTGCGGGACGAAAGGATGCGCTTCGACGTGTCTGAAAAGCTTCACCCCGAAATCCGTGTCTGCCGCCTTCCCGGCATCAATTACCGCATATTCCGGCGCTTTCCCCTCGAAACGGTAGGAATGCTCCTTGGCGCGGAGAGTGTCAAGTTTCTCTATGTCCACGTCGGCGAGTATCGCCCCCGAAGTTCTGCCGTAGCGCTCGCTCTCGGATAGCGTGGAGCCGTTTTCGCAGATAAGTGAAGACCCTGCCCATACGAGGTCCTGGGTGGATTCGCCGTAGCCGCAGGAGCAATAGACGTATGCGGCGAAAAGTCTTGAGGACGTGGCGGATACGAGCTGCTTGCGATATTCGTGCTTCATCAGCACCTCGTTGCTCGCGGAGAGGTTCAATATCACCTGCGCGCCCGCAAGAGCCGCCCAGGTGCAGGAGGGCACGGGAGCCCACAGGTCCTGGCATATTTCGACTCCGATGAGGCCTTCTCCCATGCGGAAGAGCTGGCGCGCTCCAAGACGGATTCCATTCTGTCCGGCATAGTCGAGCAGAACCCCTCCTTCCGGAAGCACCCTTGCGGATTCGAACCAGCGGGGTTCATAGAACTCTCCGTTGCCGGCAAGGTAGGTCTTCGGGACGATGCCGAGGATCCTTCCCGCCCGGCAGATGACGGCGCAGTTGAAGAGTCTTCCCCTGTATTCGATGGGCACGCCGAATGCGAACATCGGTTCCAGTGCGGCGCTGCGGGAGAGGAATTCCCTTACCGCCGCCTCCGCGTCCGTGAGGAGTTTGCGCTGTCCGAAAAGGTCGGCGCAGGTGTATCCCGTGATGCCGAGTTCCGGGAAGACGACGACGCTCGCCCCCTCTCCGCTCAGCTTCACCGCCAGCTCCGACATCTCTTCGCAGTTCTTCTGTGCATCGGCCACGTGTACCCTCGGCATCGCGGCGGCCACCCTGATAAATCCGTAGTTGTCCTTCATAATAGGCTGCAAAAGTAACAATTTGCCGCGAAATGGCGAGGTTTGACTACAGAAGATTATAGCTGAGGCCGATCATCTGCTGGCATCCGCTGTAGGAAAGGTTGTTGAAGTGGAAGACGGCGGAGAATTTGAGGCGCAGGCTCGGCCCGAGCTGCGGGGCGTAGAAGACTTCGAGGCGGTCGTAGCTCCCCGCCTTGCCGCTGCCGTCCGTCCTGATGCGGAAAAATGGATCGTTGAAATACAGCCTGTCGGCATAGACTTCTCCGGCGCTGTCCCGTCTGTCGTACAGCGGCATGACGTCCTTGCCGTAGTAGAGGGAGTTGCTCAGCCCCACTCCGCCTCTTGAGAGCCGTATGGAGGCCTCTCCGAGTCCCGGAGTCTCGAAGTCCGAAGACACTTCCCTGTCTCTCTGCAAGGACTGGATATAGCCGATTTTTAGGGAAAATTCGTGGAATACGCCTCCAAGATTCAGCTCCGCATACGCCTCTCCGAGGAAATTGTCCGCCACTCCCGGGGCCACGGCCGAATTGGCAAGGTGCATCATATAGGTGTCGTAGCCCAGTTTCAGATATCGGCAGGGGTTGAAATACCCGGACGAGAAGAGCAGGAACTGTTCCTTCACGTCCTCGGCGGCCCCGTGCATCCCTATCCAGTCGCAGCCCAGCTCGACGTGGCCCTTCTCCATGTCATATCCCATCAGCATCCCCTCCATATAGGGGTTGTACCATAGATACTTCTCCGAGAAAAACGCCGTGCCCCATTCCCCAAGGCTCCTATTGCGCGGGAAAATCCCGGCGGTGAGCGTGAACGTGCTCTTCTCGAAGCTGCGCTCGTAGTCGTAGTGGAAGAACGCCTCCTTGAAATGGCTGCCGCCGTCGCTCCGCACGTCCCCGAAATCCCTTATGAATTCAACTCCGGCCGTCAGGCGGTGACGGGAATTGTAGTTTGCTCTGGCGAAGCCGACCGAAGGCGTGAGACGGGAGCCGAATATGGTGCCGGAAGGGGAGAAGGCCTCGTCGCCGTACTCGCGGTTGTCGAAATTCATATCGAAACCGATATCGTGGAAAAACCCGCCCTGCTGGACGGTTATTTTTGTCTGCGAGCGGTAAGATTGTGAAAATAAAGAAGTTGAGCTAATGGAAATCCCGAGGCACAACAGTGCTGTTCGAAGATATGAGAACTTGTTCATCTGAAGTGATCGTTTACTTTTGTCGAAAAATGCAAAAAAATTCTTTCGTTTCCAAAATTTATCCTTAAATTGCGCCCCGAAATGATTCGAGGATGAAAGTGTTTTTCACTACACCATTGAACGAGCAGCAGCAGTTCCAGCAGCAGGGCCAGCGTCAGCAGGTTCTGCAGTACTTCGTGTTTGCCCTTGCCCGGGTGTAGGCGAACATACGAGTTTCTCGAGAAGATACTTTGAAATTTACGAAAGCCGGGCCTTGTTGGGGTTCGGCTTTCGCCTTTTTAGAAAACAGTATATAACCTTATAGATTTATGAGTATTGACAGAACAGATCTGGTAAAGGAGTCCTTCGAGAAGAAGGCCGTACCTGTGGAAGTCCCTGCGGGCAAGACGTCCGACTATTACGGAGAGCTCGTCTTCGACAGGGCCAAGATGTACAAGTATCTCGACGCGGATACGCTCAAAGCCCTTCTGGAGTGTATCGACAAGGGTGTCGCCCTCGACCGCAAGACGGCTGACGGAGTGGCCAAGGGGATGAAGGAATGGGCTATGGAACACAAGGTGACCCACATCACCCACTGGTTTCAGCCTCTTACCGAGGGCACTGCGGAGAAGCACGACTCTCTGATCGACTACGACGGCAAAGGGGGAGTCATAGAGACCTTCGATGGCAAGTCCCTTGCCCAGCAGGAGCCTGACGCTTCATCGTTCCCGAGCGGCGGCATCCGCGCCACTTTCGAGGCCCGTGGCTATACGGCCTGGGATCCTACCTCTCCGGTATTCATTCAGGGAGACACTCTCTGCATTCCTACAGTTTTCATTTCCTACACCGGGGAGGCTCTTGACTACAAGACCCCGCTCAAAAAGGCCCTCAAGGCCGTTTCCGATGCCGCCGTGCCTGTGTGCAGGCTCTTCGATCCGTCTGTCAACAAAGTCTATTCTTATCTTGGATGGGAGCAGGAGTATTTCCTCGTGGACGAGTCCCTCTACTCCGCCCGCCCGGATCTGATGATTACCGGACGCACTCTGATGGGGCACAACTCCTCCAAGAACCAGCAGCTTGACGACCACTACTTCGGCGCGATTCCGTCCCGCGTGGCCGCCTTCATGCGGGAGCTCGAAATCGAGGGCCACAAGCTTGGCATCCCTCTGAAGACCAGGCACAACGAGGTCGCCCCGAACCAGTTCGAGCTCGCCCCTATCTTCGGCGAGACCAATCTCTCCAACGACCAGAACCAGATCGTGATGAACCTGATGAACAAGCTGGCGCGCAAGCACGGCTTCGTGGTTCTCTTTCACGAGAAGCCTTTTGACGGGGTCAACGGTTCCGGCAAGCACAACAACTGGTCCCTCGGCACCGACACCGGCACGCTTCTCTTCGCTCCGGGCAAGGATGCCAAGGGCAACCTCCAGTTCATCACGTTCTTCGTCAACACCCTCGCCGCAGTGCAGAAGCACAACGCTCTGCTGAAAGCCTCCATCGCCACCGCCACCAACGCCCATCGTCTCGGCGCCAACGAGGCCCCGCCTGCAATCGTGTCAGCCTTCCTCGGCAAGACCATGACCGACGTGCTGCACAAGTTGCTCGAAGTGCCGTCGGACACGCCTATCGAAATCGCGGGCAAGAAGGGCAAGAGCGTCGGGCTCGTGGAGATTCCTGAGATTTTCCTTGACAACACCGACCGCAACCGTACCTCTCCGTTCGCGTTTACCGGCAACCGCTTCGAGTTCAGGGCCGTGGGCTCATCGGCCAACTGCGCCGGGGCGATGACCACCCTCAACGCCGCCGTGGCAGAGCAGCTCGTCGCCTTCAAGGCCGACGTGGACAAGGAGATTGCCGCCGGCAAGAGTGTCAACGTGGCCGTGATGGACACCCTCAAGCCTATCATCGCCTCAGTGCTCGGAGTCGTATGTTTCGACGGCAACGGCTACACCGAGGAGTGGAAGGCCGAGGCCGCGAAGCGCGGGCTTGACGTTGAGACCAGCGTGCCGGAGATGATCAAGGTCTTCACCCGTCCGGAATCAGTCAAGATGTTCACTTCTACCGGAGTATATACCGAGAAGGAGCTGCTTGCACGCAACGAGGTGAAGTGGGAGACTTATTCCAAGAAGGTTCAGATCGAGTCCCGTGTGCTCGTCCGTATGGCCATCAACCATATCATACCTGCCGTGCTTGACTACAAGGCGCGCCTGCTCAAGGAGGTCGCCCTCTGCAAAGAAGTGTTCGGAGGCACCGACAACTGCACCGCGGAACTCGAACTCATCAGCGGCATTTCAGCCTATGTGGAGGACATCCGCCTCAAGGCTGCGGCGATGAAGGAGGCCCGCAAGGCGGCCAACGCCATCACCGACGAGTATGAGAAGGCCGTGGCATATCACAAGATCGCGGACGCTCTCTACGACCTGCGCAAGCCTATCGACAAGCTTGAGGAGATCGTTGACAACCGCACCTGGCCTCTGCCAAAATACCGTGAAATGCTGTTCATCAGCTAACGTTTCCTTATAATTCCCCTGAAATATCATTGATGCGGCGGCCTTTTTTAAGGCCGCCAGGGGGATTTGTATCTGAAAATCAATTACAACAACAGTAGTGTATTCCTTATGAAAAAAATCGAAGCGATTGTCAGGAAAACCCATTTCGAGGATGTCAAGGCCGCGCTTTTCGCCGCCGACATCAACTGGTTTTCCTATTCTGAAGTAAAGGCCATCGGCCAGGACCGGGAGGACCGGATCTACCGAGGCGTGATGTACAGCACCGACATCATCTCCCGTATCGAAATCACGATAGTCTGCCGCGACCAGTTCGTGGAGCCTGCGGTGGAAGCCATCATGAAGGCGGCGCGCACCGGTGAGGTGGGGGACGGGCGCATATTCGTCAGCCCGGTCGATGACACCTGGTCCATAAGGACGGGGGAGCACGGAGACAGCGTGCTTGCGGACAAAAAATAGTTTCATTTCCAAATTACGATAATCATGACTACGATCAGCGGCCTGGACACCGTATGGGTGCTCCTGGCATCCATGCTTGTTTTCTTTATGCAGCCGGGTTTCTCCATGGTGGAGGCCGGATTCACCCGTTCCAAGAACACTGCGAACATCTTGATGAAGAACTTTATCGATTTCATGATAGGGACGTTCTTCTTCTGGATGCTCGGCTTCTCCCTGATGCACGCCGAGGGTAACGGCTTCATAGGCTCCGTGCATCTTTTCTCCTTTTCTTTCTATCCCGACACCAACATCCCGAAGGAGTGCTTTCTGGCTTTCCAGACGATGTTCTGCGCCACGGCTGCCACGATTGTCTCCGGCGCGATGGCGGAGAGGACCAAATTTTCCGCTTACATCATCATCTCCATCATCATTTCCCTGCTAATCTATCCGGTCGAGGGGCACTGGGTGTGGGGAGGCGGTTGGCTTAGCGAACTCGGCTTCCACGATTTCGCCGGATCGACGGTGGTGCATTCCTGTGGCGGTGTCATCGCCCTTGCCGGTGCCATGGCGTTGGGGCCGCGTATCGGGAAATACACCCGGGACGGGAAATCGGTCGCGATACCGGGCCACAATCTGACGGTGGCCACGCTCGGCGTGTTCATCCTCTGGTTCGGCTGGTTCGGCTTCAATCCGGGCTCGCAGCTCAGCGCCGAGGGTGCGGTGAACGCCACTGCGATTTCCCACGTGTTCTGCACCACCAACATGGCTGCCGTGATGGGAGGTGTCAGCACGATGGTTTTCACTTGGCTTCTCTACGGCAAGCCGTCTCTCTCCCTGATGTGCAACGGTGTGCTTGCCGGACTTGTGGGAATCACGGCCGGCTGTGACCTGGTTTCGCTCGGCGGCTCGGCCGTAATCGGAGTTCTGAGCGGGATTGTGATGACCTGCTCCGTATCATTCATCGACAAGGTTCTGCATATCGACGACCCTGTGGGCGCTGTTTCAGTGCATGGAGCCTGCGGAATTCTGGGCACTCTCTGTACCGGGCTCTTTGCCGTGGACGGCGGACTCTTCTACGGCGGCGGCTGGCATTTCCTCGGGGTTCAGGCCCTCGGTTCGCTCTGCGTATGTACCTGGGCCTTCCTTATTGGCTTCGGTGCCTTGAAGATTCTCGACAAGCTGATGGGGATCAGGGTTTCGCCTCGCGTCGAAGAGGAGGGGCTTGACATCTACGAGCACGGCGAGACCGCCTACAATAGTTAGAAACTGTTTTGAAATCATTTCTCTCCGGAAGTTATGCGCCCGATGACGTGATGCTCCACGTCCAGTCCGGCCAGAGCTTCCGGAGTTATCGTAAACAGATGGTAACTCTTATTGCGTATTCAGCACCCCGACAGTTTCATAACGTTCAACTACGGCCCTGGTTTTCAAATATATTGCTATTTTTGCGGTATGAAAAGATTAATCTTTTGTGTCATGGCAACAGCGGTGCTGGTGTCATGCGGTGACCGTGGGGGCGAAACCTCCGCTCCCGAGATTTCCGGC
>CAVGYS010000021.1:6008-12764 GCA_963633505.1 Oscillibacter sp. MSJ-31 | reverse complement strand
CTGACACCACAAAGTTGCTTCCTCCCACATAGACAAGGCTCCCCGGGACCCGCGAAGCGTCCTGCATCGCGGCATCCACGCCCTCCGCTACGCTTCCGTAGGAAGTCCTGTCGAGCCCGTCGGTGAGCCTGTATAGCTCCTCCACGGGGAGCGAACGGCTGATGGCTGGGGCGACAAGGTAGTATTTGGCATGCGGCGGCATCAGGGGCCGTATGGCACGGATGTCTTTGTCCGCCATTATTCCATAAACTATATATAGGAGCCTGCCGCTTTCCGAGAGGCGGCCGAAATTGATTCGCAGGGCATCCGGGTTGTGCCCTATGTCACAGATGGTTTCGGGACTTTCCCGGAGTCTTTCCCAGCGGCCTCTGAATCCGGTGATATGCCCGCAGCGGGATAGAGCCTCCCTGTCGGCATCCATCCCCAAAATCTCCAGGGCCGCGAGGACGGTGTGGAGGTTTTCCCTCTGGTACGGTCCGCTAAGGTCAAGTCCGAAATCCTCTTCCTCGAAGTCTTCGGCGAAGAAAAGGGGGCAGTGCACTTCGGAAGCCGTCTTTTCAAAAACCGGAGCCGTCTCGGGGTCTCTGGAGGCGACAAGGGCCGGGACGCCGCTCTTGAAGATTCCGGCTTTCTCCGCGGCAATCTTGGCCCGCGTGTCCCCGAGCATCTGACAATGGTCGAGCCCGATGCTTGTGATGATGCTCAATTCCGGAAGGATGACGTTGGTGCTGTCAAGCCTTCCTCCAAGCCCGGTCTCGATTACGGCCACGTCCACTTTTTCCGCGGCGAACCAGCTGAAAGCCATCCCGGTCGTGATTTCAAAGAACGAAAGGCCCTCGGTATCCGTGTTCTGAAGAAAATCCCAGACATAACGTTCGCTTATCATCGACCACCCGCCGTCCCGGATGATTTTCATCCTCTCCCTGAAGTCAATCAGGTGCGGGGACGTGTAGAGTCCAACCTTGAGGCCGTTTGCGGAGAGCGCGGCCGCGAGCATCGAGCTGACGGACCCCTTGCCGTTGGTGCCGGCGACGTGGATGGTCGGATATCTGCGCCACGGCTGCCCGAGGGCGTTGTCGAAGCGTTCCATCCCGTCAAGTCCCGGCTTGTATGCCCCCGGGGTGAATCCGTCTTTCTGGACGGAGGGATGTCTTTCGAAAAGCTCCCGAATCAAAAGGGAATAGCGCTCTTTATCGTAGTCCATAAATTTTTCTTGTTTCGTCAAAATTAACTAATTTTACACACTGATGCTAATTTGAACTGCGATGTTGAAAACAGGCGCGGCTTTGTATTCTCAATATGTCATCGATGGGGTGAAGCAGGAATGTACGCCTTTCCAGTTGCTTCAGCCTGTCTGTCCGAAAGTTCTGCCTGTCTGTCCGGTCGAGCTTGCCGCTTCGTGCATAATAGACGAGACCGTCGATCCTCCGGTCGGGGACTTCTCTCATCTTGACGTCAAGGATTGCCTTGCGCTCGTGCGCACTGCGAGGCGCTGCGTCCCTCTGGCATGCGTCGAGTCTTACACCCGCTTCCATCTCGCGCTTTCCTTGGAGGAGACTCTCTGGAGGAAGGGGCGGTTTCGGCTCGGAGACCTTCGGCCGGAGATTTGCTGGAAGTGGGACGCAGGCTCCGTGGGGCAGATGGCCTCTTTTTACGAATCGGTGCGAAGCGCTGCGGATTATGCCGACGCCTTGGGAATCTGTTTTTCCGAAGCGTCCCTAAGGCGCGGACACGATTGCGGCATGTCGTTCAAAGTCGGGATAGACAAGTCCGCTTCCGATGAAGACGTCTTCATTCAGGAACCGTTCCGCACCGAGAATCCGAAACTTTCCGCGTCTCGCGCCTGCCCTGCCGTATTCGCGCAGGACCCTTCCAGTTGGGTTATATTTATTCCGTTCGATACGGCCGATTTCCGCCTTGGCGGTTCTCTTCTCTCGCAGGCGGCTCTTTTCGGAGGTGCTCCTCCGCAGATAGACGATGCGGACTGCTTCATCGACTGCTTCGAGGTCGTGCGGGAGTTTGTGGAGGACGGGCTGCTGCTCTCGGGGGCGTCCGTTGCCGACGGCGGGCTTATGGCCGCTCTGGATTCGATGGTGGGCGAAGGCTGGGGCATCAAGGCGGACATCTCGTCCCTGATGCATTCCTACAGGGAGAGTCAGCCGCTACGGCTGCTCTTCTCGGAAGTGCCGGGTGTCGTGGTTCAGATCCGGGACGCCGACTTCGACTACCTTGATGCGGAGCTGCTGCTTCAGGACGTGGCATATTTCCCGCTCGGACACCCGTCCGCAGACGTGGAGGGCGTGCAGGTCAGCTTCTCCGAGAAGTCGGGGATACAGACAATATTGGAATCTCTGATGCGCAACGCGGAAGGAGAGGATTAAAAAATAACACTATGGGCAAACCGAAAATCTTCGTTCTGGACACCAACGTCATTCTGCATGACTATCGTGCGCTCAGGCACTTCCAGGACAACAACATCGTCATCCCGATTGCGGTGATCGAGGAACTCGACAAGTTCAAGAAAGGCAATGATGCGCTCTCTTTCAACGCGCGCGGCTTCATGCGCGAGATAGACCGCATAAGCGAAGGGCGCAGTTTCGGCCCCGACGGAGTCCCGATAGGGAAGGGGCTCGGCATGGTCAAGGTGGAGCCTAACCGTCCGTTCAGCGAGGGCTATGCGGACATGTTCGTGGACGACATCCCGGATCACAGAATACTCTCCACCGCGATGTGGGTGCGGGATCATCATCCCGGGACTTTCGTCGCGCTCGTCACCAAGGACGTCAACCTCCGGCTCAAGGCAAAGGCCGCCGGGATGGAGGTTCAGGATTATCTGACAGACAAGATCGAAGACAACAGGATAGAGAACACTTTGAAGGAAGTCCAGTCGCGCACGCTTTCTGCTGAACTGATGCAGGAGCTGTGCTACGGGCCTCAGACTTCACTGCCACGTTCCGCAGTCCAGAAGTCGGAGCCATCTCCGAACCAGCTGTTCAAGTTCAGCTGGGCGAACGGGGTGGAAGGCACTGCCTGCGCCAGGTACGATGCCGGCAGTGACAGGGTCGTGCTCATCAAGACACGGGAGGCCTATGGTATCCGCCCGCGCAATGAGGAACAGATGATGGCGATGGACGCCCTGCTCAACAGGAAAGTGGAGCTTGTCTCCCTGACGGGCGGAGCCGGTACGGGCAAGACCCTGCTCGCGCTTGCGGCGGCCCTTGAGCAGGAGAAGGATTACGAACAGATCATCCTCTCCCGTCCGGCCGTCGTGCTGGGAAATCAGGAACTCGGTTTCCTCCCGGGAGACCAGAAAGCCAAGATGACCCCGTTCCTCCAGCCTCTCATGGACAATCTCAACGTCATAAAGGCCCAGTTCCGCCCGTCTTCCAGGGAAGCTCTGCGCATCGAGAGCATGCTAAGTCAGGAGAAACTTGTCATAGAACCGCTCGCCTACATAAGGGGGCGGAGTCTCGGGAAGTGCTACTTCATCATCGACGAGGCCCAGAACCTCACGCCGCACGAGATCAAGACCATCATCACCAGAGCGGGTGAGGGGACGAAGATGGTGTTCACCGGTGACATATTCCAGATAGACCAGCCATACTTGGATCAATGGTCCAACGGCCTGACGCATCTTGGCGAGAAAATGGCCGGGCAGAAGATATTCCAGCACATATTCCTTCGCAAGGGGGAGAGAAGCCGGCTGTCTGAGCTCGCGGCCAAATTGCTGTAGTCGGGAATTTTCGATAACTTTGCACTTTAGAAAATATCTTTTGAAATATGTTTGAAACGAAGAAAAGAGTCTATTGTTTCGGCGGCAAGACCGCTGAGGGTGATGGCTCGATGAGGGAACTCCTCGGAGGAAAGGGAGCCAACCTGGCCGAGATGAGCAAGCTCGGCATGCCGGTTCCGGCAGGATTCACAATCACAACTGAATGCTGTGCCGAATATTACGAACTCGGCGGAGGCTACACCCCGGACCTCAAGCTTGAGGTCAGCGCCGCCCTGAATTCTACCGAAAAACTTATGGGAAAGAAGTTCGGCGACCCCAATGACCCGCTTCTTGTGAGCTGCCGTTCGGGAGCCAGAAGTTCCATGCCGGGCATGATGGATACGATTCTAAATATCGGCCTCTGCTCCGAGACCATCCCGGGGATGATCGCGAAGACGGGCAATCCGCGCTTCGTCTATGATGCATACAGGCGCCTCATCATGATGTACTCCGACGTCGTCATGGAGAAGGCCGAGGGCATTGAGCCTGCCGATGGTCAGGGCATCCGCCAGCAGCTTGACAGGATGATGTCCGAGCTCAAGGAGTCAAAGGGCTATTCTTCCGATACTGAGATAACTGCCGACGAGCTCAAGGAACTTTGCGAGAAGTTCAAGAAGAAGGTCAAGGAGGTTCTCGGCGTAGAGTTCCCGGACAATGCCAAGGCTCAGCTCTGGGGCTCCATCGGCGGCGTGTTCAAGTCGTGGAACGGCAAGAGGGCCATCGCATACCGCCGCATCGAGAAGATTCCTGATGACTGGGGTACGGCGGTGAACGTTCAGTCCATGGTGTTCGGAAACATGGGTGACACGTCGGCTACCGGCGTGGCTTTCTCCCGCAACCCGGCTACAGGCGACAACAAGTTCTATGGCGAGTGGCTTATCAATGCCCAGGGCGAGGACGTCGTTGCAGGTATCCGCACTCCGAATCCGCTCAACGAGGCCACCAAGAACGAGCACAACAAGGATCTCCCGTCCCTCGAGAAGGCCATGCCTGAGGTTTATGCGGAGCTTGACTCGATCCGCAAGAAACTTGAGATGCACTTCCACGATATGCAGGACATCGAGTTCACCATTCAGGAAGGCAAACTTTGGATGCTTCAGTGCCGTATCGGCAAACGTACGGGACTTGCCGCCCTCCAGATGGCGATGGATATGCTTTCAGAGGGCATGATTGACGAGAAGACCGCGGTGATGAGAGTCTCTCCGTCACAGCTCGACGAGATTCTCCACCCTGTGCTCAACTCCGTTTCCGAGAAGGCCGCCAAGATGGTGGCCCGCGGACTTCCGGCATCTCCGGGCGGAGCGGTCGGCACTCTCGTGTTCTCTTCCGAGGCTGCCATGGAGGCCGCCGAGGCCGGCAAGAAGGTGATTCTTGTCCGTGAAGAGACTTCTCCCGAGGACATCCAGGGGATGCGTGCATCGGCCGGTATTCTCACCGCGCGCGGTGGTATGACCTCTCACGCGGCTCTCGTGGCGCGCGGCTGGGGCAAGTGCTGCATCGTGGGCTGCGAGTCCATGATCATAGACCTTGAGAAGAAGACCGTCAAGTTCGGCCAGAATCCTAAAGTATACAAGGAGGGCGATTGGTTCTCCCTCAACGGCTCCAAGGGTGCCGTGTATGCGTCCAAGGTTGAGACGATGGATGCGAGCGAGAATCCGGTGTTCATCAAGTTCATGAGCATTGTGGACAAATACCGCCGTCTCGGAGTGCGTGCCAACGCCGATACTCCGGAAGATGCGCAGAAGGCGCTCCAGTTCGGAGCCGAGGGAATCGGACTGTTCCGTATCGAGCACATGTTCTATGGCAAGAATTCGGAAGTCCCTCTAGCCAAGCTGCGCAAGATGATTCTCTGCAATACCGACGAAGAGCGCAAGGCCGCCCTTGAAGAGCTGGAGCCGTTCATCAAGGCTTCCGTCAAGAGCACGCTCCGCGTGATGGACGGCAAGCCGGTGGTGTTCCGCCTGCTCGACCCGCCTCTCCACGAGTTCATCCCTAAGACCGAGGAGAAGGAGAAAGAGGTTGCCAAGGAGCTCGGAATCAGCGTATCGGAGCTTATCAAGAGAGGCGAGAGCCTGCACGAGGTGAACCCTATGATGGGACTTCGCGGCGTGCGTCTCCATGTGACGTATCCGCTCATCGCGGAGACTCAGTACAGAGCCATCTTCACCGCCGTGGCCGAACTCCAGAAGGAGGGCTTCCACCCGCAGCCGGAGATAATGATCCCGGTTACCGTGTCCGCCCGTGAGCTCAGTTTCCAGAAGGCCATCTGCGACCGCATCAAGGCTGAGGTGGAGGCTCATTCAGAGCAGACCATCAACTACCATTTCGGCACGATGATCGAGATTCCTCGCGCCGCTCTCACCGGCGAGAGAATGGCCCGTGCGGCGGAGTTCTTCTCATTCGGCACCAACGACCTCACGCAGATGACGCTCGGCTTCTCCCGCGACGACGTCGGAACTTTCATGGGCAACTATCTTGGACACAAGATTCTTGACGCGGATCCGTTCCAGACCATCGACACCAAGGGTGTCGGCAAGCTCGTCGAGTATGGCGTGCAGTCCGGACGCGCGAGGCGCGCCGACCTCAAGTGCGGTGTCTGCGGAGAACACGGCGGGGACCCGGATTCTATCAAGTTCTTCAGCAAGATCGGCATCGACTACGTGAGCTGCTCACCGTTCCGTGTGCCTATCGCCCGTCTCGCATCGGCGCAGGCCGCCATCGAGCAGAGCAATTAGGGCTTTCTATAATTTCAAAAAGGGCTGACCAAAGATTTTGGCCGGCCCTTTTTGTGATTGTCTGTTTGCTGAGGGAGATTAGTTTTTCATGGCTTTCGCGAGGAGCGTTTCCAGATCGTCCCGAAGTATCTTGCCTTCGATGGAGATGAACGTGCATTCGTCCTCTTCCGTCGCCGTCATTACGAAACTGGTGACATACTCGCCCTCCGGGACGATGTAGACACGGAGCCTCTCCCCATCGTCTTTCGC
>CAVGYS010000021.1:5339-5998 GCA_963633505.1 Oscillibacter sp. MSJ-31 | reverse complement strand
TTTCGCTTCCAGCAGAAGTTCATATTTGCCGCTGCGCACCAGTTTCTCGGCATCTTCCGCAAGGGCCGCGCTGGTTTTCGGGTTTTCGCTGTTTATCAGATACATTCCTGTCATCTCCTTGATGTACGGAGAGATGTTGACGTCACCCTCTGGCAGTTCCAGTTCCGGGATTTTCCCCATGAGCTTGAACATCGACTGTGAGATATATACCGCGCTGACGTTCTTCTCGTCAGAGTATTTGTTGTAAATCGATTTTCCGTCCTGTGCGAGCGCCGTGGCTCCGAAGAGGACAAATGTTGCGATGAGAGCGATTTTTTTAAGACTTATTGTTTTCATGATGTGATTTATTTACTTGTTATGTTTTCAATCATTTTGGACGCATTGTCAAGTTGCGTCAGGGCTGCGTCCGTGGCTTCCTTGCCGACTGTGAGTTTGCTTGAGATATACCCGAACGTCTTTCCGAGTTCGGCGTAGGCTTCCTGCGGGTTGTCAAAAGTGTCCGCCGGAATCCGGTTCGCGTGCTGATAGTTGACCCCGACCATGATGGCCGCGATTACTGCAATGGCTGCGGGGGCAAAGGCAAATTTCCAACGTGCCGCTCTTGCCCTGCCGGTCTTGACAAGCTGCGCCGCAGTAAGAGAATCTTCGATTTTCCGATG
>CAVGYS010000021.1:3971-5329 GCA_963633505.1 Oscillibacter sp. MSJ-31 | reverse complement strand
CCGGCACCTGCACCGAGCGGTCGGATGAAATCCTTTCGAGTTCGTCCGCTTCGAGTCTTTCAATGTCTTCTATCCTTTTCATATCTTGTCTTTGAATTTTCTGATTTTTCTTCTTGCGTTGCTGAAGTGAACCCTCACGCTGAGGTAGCTCAAGCCCGTCAGCTTCTGGATTTCTTCGTAATCGAGATTGTCGAACACCTTCATCTTCAGCACTGTGCGCTCGTTGTCGCTGAGGGCGGACATTTGTCTTGCGATGGCTTCTATTTCCTGCCGCTGTCCGAGTCTCTCGTCGGGGGGCGCATCTCCCGAGGCAATCTCCGGCAGGCTCTTTTCGCCTTGCGGCCTTTTTGTGCGCAGCCTGTCGATGCATAAGTTGCGGAGCAATCTGATACAGTAGGCTTTGGGAATCTTTATCGAATCGAGCGCGTCCGCCGCCGTCCATAGCCTCAAGTACAGGTCCTGCACCGCGTCTTCGGCATCCGAACTTGATTCCAGAATGTAGTAGGCGACTCTGTACAGGTCCTCCTGAAGAGGAAGGTACTCGGATTTGAATCTTTCGCCTGTCATTGCGCCGCACTCGCCAGAGCCCCGATCTTCTCTATGTCAATCGTACCGTAGAGGCAAATCAACGAACCGTCTCCGGGCGAGAAAATCACCAGATCCTTGACTTTCGCTCCATCGCCGGTAACATAGCCGTAGAGATAGACGGAATCTTCCTCGTCTTTTGCCGACATCAGGAGCTCGACTCCTTCAAGCAACTTGGTCATCCTCTGATTGAAGTTCTGCCTGACGTCCGGCTCGCAGTCCTCGTAATCGACGAGGGTGATGCCTTTGACAGATTTCATCGCACTCAAGGCGACTTTGGCCTCTTCCCGCTCCTGCGCGTCCATATCATCATCAAGGAGGCTTGCAGCTCCCACTTTTCTGATGATGGAAGTCATGAACTTTCCGAGGTTGAGGCTTTCGAACTCGTCATAGTGGCGGAATTCGTTCACCAGAGAATTGATTGCCTTGCGCGGCACCTTCTTGCCGGAGTCCTTCGCCTGACAGAATGTCGCTGTCGCCGTCAGGGCAATAATCAATATCAATAAAAACTTCTTACACATGGTCTTTGTCATTTGTTCTTTTCTTGACGCGTCACATAATAGACGGACAAGGCCGGGGAATGTTAAGGAGAATTACAATTTTTTGCAAAAAAGGCCGACCGATGCTTTCGGCCAGCCCTTTATGAAATTATTGCACAATCGACCTAATATTTGTTGAGCGGCATTCCCGCCGTCATCTGGTTGACGCAGCGCTTGATGCCTTCGAGCGTCTTCGTGTGAGCGTCAAGAGCGGCCTGCTGCTCTGCGGTCGGT
>CAVGYS010000021.1:0-3961 GCA_963633505.1 Oscillibacter sp. MSJ-31 | reverse complement strand
AACATGCTCTGCGCAGGAAGTGAGGGCCTCGTCAATCAGGGCCACAATCTCCACCATATCCTTCTCGACGTATCCTCTTGAGGTGATGGCCGGGGTACCGACGCGGATGCCGGAAGTCTGGAACGGCGAGCGGGTGTCGAACGGTACCATGTTCTTGTTGACGGTGATGCCCGCCCTTTCGAGCTGCGTCTCAGCGATGCGCCCGGTAAGCTGCTCGAACTTGCCTCTCAAGTCAACGAGCATCAGGTGGTTGTCCGTCCCGCCGCTGACGATTTTGTAGCCGCGCTTGAGGAATTCATCGCTCATCGCCTTGGCGTTGGCGACCACCTGCTTCTGGTATTCCTTGAACTCCGGCTGGAGCGCTTCGAAGAAGGCGACCGCCTTGGCGGCGATGACATGCTCCAGCGGCCCTCCCTGCACTCCAGGGAATACGGAAGAATCCAAAATCTGGCTCATTTTCTTGACAACGCCCTTCGGGGTGGTGCGTCCCTGCGGGTCATCGAAATCCTTGCCGATGAGAATCACTCCTCCTCGCGGCCCGCGCAGTGTCTTGTGAGTCGTCGAGGTGACTATGTGCGCATATTCGACAGGGTTTTTCAGCAGGCCGGCGGCGATAAGTCCCGCCGTGTGGGCCATGTCTATCCAGAGGATTGCTCCGACCTTGTCCGCTATCTCCCTCATTCTAGCGTAATCCCACTCTCTCGAGTAGGCTGAGGCTCCGCCGATGATGAGCTTCGGCTTGCATTCCATGGCCGTCTTTTCCATCTTGTCATAATCGACGAGCCCGGTCTGCGGGTCAAGTCCGTATGCCACGGCATGATAGAGGATGCCGGACGCGTTGACCGGGGAACCGTGGGTCAGGTGCCCGCCCTGGCTGAGATCGAGTCCCATGAAAGTGTCGCCCGGATGGAGGATGGCCATCGTCACAGCCATGTTGGCCTGAGCGCCGGAGTGCGGCTGCACGTTCGCCCATTCGGCGTTGTACAGAGTCTTGAGCCGGTCTATGGCAAGCTGTTCGATCTGGTCCACCACTTCGCAACCCCCGTAGTAGCGCTTGCCCGGGTAGCCTTCCGCATACTTGTTCGTGCAGATGGATCCCATGGCCTGCAACACTTCATTGGTGACATAGTTCTCGGAAGCGATGAGTTCAAGCCCCGATTCCTGGCGGTCCTTCTCTTTCTTGATAAGGTCGATTATTTGGATGTCCTGTTTCATATTTTAGTGTTTCACGAAAGCAAATATAATGATTATTTCAGTACCTTTGCCGCGTGTCTGACAGGAAACTCAGGAATATTGAACTTGGCCGTGTCCGGCCTGAAGAATACCGGCATCTGCCTCCGTCCGGGGCCGTAGTGGTCCTTGACAATATCCGCAGCGCGCACAACGTCGGGAGCGCTTTTCGCAGCTGTGACGCCTTCAAGGTGGACCGCATTTTTCTGTGCGGCATCTGCGCCTGTCCTCCCTCCGCGGAGATCCACAAGTCCGCCCTCGGGGCCGAAAACAGTCTTCCGTGGGAGCGCTTCGACGACACCGTGGGTGCGATATCGGCGCTGAAAGACGAGGGTTATGTTATTATAAGTGTCGAGCAGACGGAAAAAGCCGTCTCCCTGCAGGATTTCCACCCCGAGAAGGGGGCTCGTTATGCCTTCGTGTTCGGGAACGAGGTGGACGGTGTCCGTCAGGACGTCGTGGACGCTTCTGACTATTCGCTCGAGATTCCTCAGTTCGGCTCAAAGCATTCTCTCAACGTGTCAGTCTCCGTAGGCGTTGTCCTCTGGCAGTTCCGCAGCGCCCTTGTCTGACAAAATGTCATTGGCACAGACATTGATTATTGTCAGAGCGTCCGGTGTGAAAGCCGGACAGAAACGGAAAATAATTAAAAAGATAACATTATGATCAAACCATTAGCAGACAGGGTTCTTATTGAGCCTAAAGAGGCTGAGACCAAGACGGCGGCAGGTATCTATATCCCCGATACCGCCAAGGAGAAACCACAGCAGGGTACGGTTGTAGCGGCCGGCCCGGGCAAGAAGGATGAGCCGATGGAAGTCAAGGTGGGCGACCAGGTGATTTATGGCAAATATGCCGGCACCGAAGTGACTTTCGAGGACAAGAAATACCTCATCGTAAAGCAGTCAGACATTCTCGCTATTCTGTAGTTAAAAATTGAATCATATTATGGCAAAAGAAATAAAATTCGATGTTGATGTCCGTTCCAAAATGAAGGTCGGTGCGGACTCATTGGCTAACGCAGTTAAGGTCACACTTGGCCCTAAGGGACGCAATGTGGTGATTGATAAGAAATTCGGTGCTCCTCAGATTACCAAGGACGGTGTGACCGTCGCAAAAGAGGTTGAGCTTGAGGACCGTTTTGAGAACATGGGTGCCCAGATGGTCAAGGAAGTGGCTTCCAAGACCAACGAGCAGGCCGGTGACGGTACCACCACCGCGACCGTTCTCGCCCAGGCCATCATCAACGTAGGCATCAAGAACGTGACCGCCGGAGCGAATCCGATGGATCTCAAGCGCGGTATCGACAAGGCTGTCGCCACTGTCGTGGATGATCTCAAGAAGCGCAGCCAGAAGGTGGGTTCCGACTACTCCAAGATCGAGCAGGTCGGCACGGTATCCGCCAACAACGACGTTCACATCGGAAAGCTTATCGCCGACGCCATGTCGAAGGTAGGCAAGGATGGTGTCATCACGGTCGAGGAGGCCAAGGGTACGGAGACCGAGGTCAAGGTAGTCGAGGGTATGCAGTTCGATCGCGGCTACATCTCCCCTTATTTTATGACCAATTCCGACAAGATGGAGGCCGACCTCAGCAATCCTTCCATCCTCATCTGCGACAAGAAGATTTCTTCAATGAAAGATCTTCTTCCTATTCTTGAGCCGATCGCCCGCGAAGGCAGGGAGTTGCTCATCATCGCGGAAGACGTCGATGGAGAGGCTCTGACCACGCTTGTCGTCAACAAGCTTCGCGGAACTCTCAAGATTGCCGCCGTCAAGGCTCCTGGTTTCGGCGACCGCCGCAAGGAGATGCTTCAGGATATCGCGACCCTTACCGGAGCCATCGTGGTTTCCGAGGAGAGGGGCTTCACTCTTGAGAACGCCACTCCGGACATGCTCGGCAAGGCCGAGAAGGTGACCATCACCAAGGAGAACACCACGATCGTGGGCGGTGCCGGTGCGAAGGATGCGATCAAGGAGAGGGTCGATTCCATCCGCAAGCAGATCGAGGTCAGCACTTCCGACTATGACAAGGAGAAGCTCAAGGAGCGTCTTGGCAAGCTTTCTGGCGGCGTGGCCGTGCTCTATGTAGGCGCCACCACCGAGGTTGAAATGAAGGAGAAGAAAGATCGTGTCGAGGACGCGCTCAATGCGACCCGTGCGGCTGTCGAGGAAGGTTACCTTCCGGGCGGTGGAGTGTCATACATCCGTGCCGCTGCGGCCCTTGAAGGCCTCAAGGGAGACAACGAGGACGAGACCACGGGTATCCATATCGTTGCCAAGGCCATCGAGGAGCCTCTCCGTCAGATTGCCGAAAATGCCGGCGTTGACGGTTCTGTCATCATCCAGAAGATAAAGGAAGGCAAGGACGATTTCGGATACAACGCGCGTACCGGCGAGTATGTCAACATGTACGAGGCCGGGGTCATCGATCCTACCAAGGTTTCCCGTGTCGCTCTTGAGAATGCGGCTTCAGTTGCAGGAATGTTCCTCACCACGGAGTGCGGCATAGTTGACATCCCGGAGCCGGCCGCGGCCGCTCCTGCGATGCCTTCAGGCGGGATGATGTAGTAGAAGTTTTTTATAATAAGGCTGTTCCGGCTGTGGAAGAGGGGCTCTCGGGCCATTTCCGCAGCCGGAACTTTCGTTTTTGGGGAAACTGTGCCGGGAGGTTTTCCGAAAATTTTCAAAAAAAGGGTAAAAAAGATTTGTGGAATAAGAAAAAGTTGCT
>CAVGYS010000020.1:6752-13478 GCA_963633505.1 Oscillibacter sp. MSJ-31 | reverse complement strand
CCAGAGGATAGTATCGGCCCTCACCCCGTCCGTCACGACTCGCTCCATCGAGCCGGAGCGCGGCAAGATTTTGGACTCGAAGGGAAGGCTTCTGGCCATCTCCTGCCCCACCTACCAGTTCTATATGGACTGCACGGTGCGCAAGGACACCCATACCCCCGAAGATGAGGCGAAGTGGCTCAATAAGGCGCGCGAACTCTCGGAGGGCCTCTCGAAGGAGTTCCCCGGCACGAGCGCGGACGCGTTCTACAAGACCATCACTTCGGGCCGCAAGCAGGGCCGCAAATACGTGCGCATCGGCACGCCGGTGGACCGCAACGCCTACAACCGCATCATCCAGTTGCCGCTCTTCAGGGAGGGACGCTACAAAAGCGGGATGATAGTGGAGCAGGAGAACGTCCGCCGCTACCCGTACGGAGAGCTCGCACGGCGCACCATCGGCTTCGTGCGCAACAACAAGTCCCTGGTCACCAACACGCACATCGGGCTTGAAGGCAAATTCGACTACGTGCTCCACGGCACGGAAGGGAGAGAGTACCTGCGCAACACGGACAACGGCCGTATCCGCAACAGCGACAGCAGCTTCGTGAAAGCCGTCAACGGCAAGGACCTCAAGACGACCCTCAACATCGACTATCAGGAAATCGCGGACCTCGCCCTGCGCGAGCAGCTGGGAGACGAGCCGGATCTGGAGGGGGCCTGCATGGTGCTGATGGAGACCCGCAGCGGGGCCATCAGGGCGATGGTCAACCTCCTCCGGGAGAACGGCACCGGCGGCTTCTCCGAGATTCAGAACATGGCGATCGGGCGCAAGGCCGAACCGGGCTCGGTGTTCAAGACCGTGACGCTGCTCTCCGTCCTCAACGACGGCTACGTCAAGAGCCTTGAGGAGACACTTCCCGCCACTGACGGGAGGGTGGAGGGCACCACTCTCAAGGACAGCCACATACCTCAGTTCGCCGCCCAGCACAAGACCAATCGCATCAGCGTCCTGGACGGATTCAAGATCTCGTCCAACTACGTCTTCGCCACCCTCGCTGTCAAGAACTACGGCAAGCCCAAGACCGGCGACAAGACCGAGAAGTTCCTCTCCAACATCTACACCTACAAGCTCGGGGAGGCTTTCGACTTCGACCTCGACGGACTTCAGACCCCTACGATTCCGAACCCGGGCACGAGGTACTGGACCAACACCGACCTCGGTTCCATCGCCTACGGCTACAGCACGCAGGAGACTCCCCTGCACATCATCACCTTCTACAACGCGATCGCGAACAAGGGGCGGATGATGAAACCATACCTCGTGGAGGACATAGAGGAGAACGGCAGGGTGGTCAGCAGGCGCGGAGAGAGCATCCTCAATTCGGCCGTGTGCTCCAGAGCGGTGGCCGACACCATAACCAGGGCCCTCAAGGCCGTCACCGAGGAGGGTACGGCGCGCAGGCTCAAGGGTGCGAAGTGCAGCGTGGCGGGCAAGACCGGCACGTCGTTCGGCACTTTCGAGAACGGCAAATACAGCGACGAGCGCGGAAGGAGGAAGTATCAGGGCACCTTCGTGGGATTCTTCCCGGCGGAAGACCCGCAGTACAGCATAATCTGCACCGTATATTCCAAGCCGACCAACAAGAGCTTCCAGGGAGGAGGCATCCCGGCCAGGGCGATACGCACGGTGATTGACAAGTTATATGACATAGACCCTTATTTCAGGGAAACGATACGTAAATCAAGATGAGACTCAAGGACATCATAAGAAACTGCGGGGCGAGGAGCGTCAGCGGATCCGCCGATACGGAAATCACCGGCATAGCCAACGATTCCAGAAAGGTGCGCCCGGGAAGCCTTTTCGTGGCGGTGACCGGCTGCGGCAACGACGGCCGCGCCCATATCGACGACGCCCTCAGGGCCGGAGCGGCGGCGGTGATGTGCGAGGGCGGATGCGAAGCGGAGGGGGTCGTCGGCATAGACGTTCCCGACAGCAGGCTGGCCGTCGCGATGGCCGCCGACAATTTCTACGGCCACCCGAGCGGATCCCTCAGACTCATAGGCATCACCGGGACCAACGGCAAGACGACGACAGTCACCCTGCTCTACAACATGTTCCGCAGTCTCGGGCACGAGTGCGGCCTGCTCTCCACCATCGCCAATTATGTCGGAGGACGGGAGGTGGAGACCGCCAACACGACCTCGGACCCGGTGACCATCAACTCCCTGCTCCGCGAAATGCTCCGCGAGGGCTGCGAATACTGCTTCATGGAGGTAAGCTCGATAGGGGTTGACCAGCAGAGGATCGCCGGACTCGAATTCAAGGTCGGAATCTTCTCCAATCTCACCCACGACCATCTGGACTACCACGGCACGTTCGCGAACTACCTCCGCTGCAAGCAGAGATTCTTCGACTCCCTGGGCGCGGACGCGGTGGCGATAACCAACGTAGATGACCGCAACGGGATGATCATGGTTCAGAACACTGCGGCCCGCGTGGTGACGTACTCCTGCCGCAACATGGCGGACCATCGCTGCAAGGTGGTGGAGGAGAGCATGGAAGGCATGCTTCTCAACATAGACGGCACCGAGGTGTGGACGAGGCTCTGCGGGATGCACAACGCCTACAACCTGCTCGCCATATACTCCACCGCCGTGGAACTCGGCGTCAGGGCTGACAAGGCCCTTGTAGCCCTGTCGGCACTGAGCCCCGCCAGAGGCAGGCTGGAGGTGATTCCCGGCCCGGACGGGCGCAACATAGTGATAGACTACGCCCACACGCCGGACGCTCTGGAGAATACTCTGAAGACGCTCCGGGACGTGGAGCCGAAAAAGGAACTCGTGTGCCTTTTCGGCTGCGGAGGAGACCGCGACAAGAGCAAGCGCCCGGAGATGGGGACCGTGGCGGCGAAACTCTCCGACAGGGTTTTCCTGACGTCCGACAACAGCCGTTCCGAGCGCACGGAGGACATCATAGAGGACATCAAGAGGGGTATCGACGGCGCCTCGGCTTCCAAAGTAATTTGCATCCCCGACCGCAGGGAGGCCATTCGCGCGGCCATAATGCTCTCCCCGAAAGGGGCCACGATACTTCTCGCCGGCAAGGGCCACGAGACCTATCAGATACTCGGAGCGGAGAAGCTCCATTTCGATGAAAGAGAAATAGTTGAAGAGGTATTTAAAAGTTTGAAGTAATGCTGTATCACCTTTCGGACTGGCTCAACGGCCTGGGAGTCAACATCCCGGGACTCAACCTGATGAACTACCTGTCATTCAGAGCCATGCTCGCCCTTGTCATAAGCCTGTTGATATCCTTTTTCGCAGGCGGCAAGATAATAGACGCTCTGCGCAGGCACCAGATCGGAGAATCCATCCGCGACCTCGGACTCGAAGGGCAGATGCAGAAAAAGGGAACCCCGACCATGGGAGGGGTGATAATCATCATCGCCCTGCTCGGTTCCGCCCTGCTCGTGTGCCGGCTGGACAGCATCTACACGATCCTCCTGCTCATTACGACCCTCTGGTGCGGGGCAATCGGAGCCACCGACGACTACATCAAGGTGTTCAAGCACAACAAGGAGGGGATGAGCGAAAAGGGCAAGCTCGTGCTCCAGTTCGGACTCGGACTCATCGTGGCGCTCGCGGTGTGCATCAGTCCTGACATCCACTCCGACAAGCTCGTCACCACCATACCGTTCGTCAAAGCCCACGAGTTCGACTATTCGTGGCTGTCGCCGCTGCGCGGACAACTTGGGGTCTATTGTTCCTGGGGGATATACATGGTGATGATCATCCTGGTGATTCTGGCCTGCTCCAACGGGGCGAACCTCACCGACGGGATGGACGGGCTTTCGGCCGGTACGTCGGCCGTTGTTGGAGTGGCCATCGGCGTGATGGCCTGGCTCGGCGGAGACGCGCTCGACGCCAGATATCTCGGAATCATGTACATCCCGGGCTCGGGCGAGGTGGCCATCTACATGGCCGCGTTCGTCGGGGCGCTGATAGGCTTCCTGTGGTACAACACCTACCCGGCGCAGGTCTTCATGGGCGACACCGGGAGCCTTGCGATAGGCGGAATCATCGGGGTGAGCGCGGTGCTCATCCGCAAGGAGCTCCTGCTGCCCCTGCTCTGCGGCATATTCCTCGCCGAGAGCCTTTCGGTCATCATCCAGAGGGGGTGGTTCAAGTACACGAAGAGAAAGTTCGGCGAAGGCAGGAGAGTGTTCCTGATGGCTCCGCTGCACCATCATTTCCAGAAGAAAGGCATCCCCGAACCGAGGATAGTCACGAGGTTCTGGATAGTAGGCATCTTATTGGCCGTAAGTACGTTGGCTTTATTGAAAATACGATAGGAAATGGCAAGGACAGTGATATTGGGAGGAGCTGAAAGC
Organism: Oscillibacter sp. MSJ-31; assembly: GCA_963633505.1. Lineage (GTDB taxonomy): Bacteria > Bacteroidota > Bacteroidia > Bacteroidales > UBA932 > Cryptobacteroides. The sequence goes on along the minus strand of CAVGYS010000020.1, from coordinate 9,105 downwards.
GGCATCGGGGCCGCAGTGCTCGCAAAGGTCAAGGGCTTCGACGTATTCCTTTCCGACAGCGGAAAGATCAAGGAGGAGTACGCGAAGACGCTGCGCGAATGGGACATCCCCTTCGAAGAGGGAGGACACACCGAATCCCTCATCCTCAACGCGGACGAGGTGGTGAAAAGCCCCGGCATCCCGCAGACCGCGCCGATAGTGAAGGCGCTGCGCAGGGAGGGAGTGGGAATCATCTCGGAGATCGAGTTCGCGGGGCGCTATGACAGGGCCAAGAAAATCTGCATCACAGGGTCCAACGGCAAGACTACGACCACTTCGCTGATCTATTATCTGCTCAAGGAGGCCGGGCTCAACGTCGGGCTCGGAGGGAACATCGGCAAGAGCTACGCCCTTCAGGTGGCCACGGAGAAGCACGACTTCTACGTCCTGGAAATCAGCAGTTTCCAGCTTGACGACTGTTACGCTTTCCGCCCGGACATCGCCATCATCACCAACATCACCCCCGACCATCTGGACCGCTACGACCACAAGATGGAAAACTACGTCAAGGCCAAGTTCCGCATCACGCGCAACCTCAGGCCGGAGGACTGCTTCATCTTCGACTCCGACGACGAGATCACCATAGGACATCTCAGCCAGATCATAGTCCAGGCCAGGATGCTCCCGTTCTCCCAGGAGAAAGAGCTCCAGAGCGGAGCGTTCCTCGACGGAGACCATATCGTGATGCGCTACGATGACGAACAGACCGACATCTATCTCAAGGACCTCGCCCTCAAGGGCAGGCACAACGTCTATAATTCGATGGCCGCGGCCCTCGCCGCCAAGGCGAGCGGCATCAGCGACAAGGTGATACGCGAGTCCCTAAGGAATTTCTCCCCCATAGAGCACAGGCTCGAACCGGTGCTCGAAGTGGGCGGAGTGCTGTACGTCAACGATTCCAAAGCCACCAACATAGACGCGGCCTGGTACGCCCTCGAATGTCAGACACGCCCGGTGGTGTGGATCGTGGGCGGCACCGACAAGGGCAACGACTACGGCGTCCTCGACTCTCTGGTGCGCGACAAGGTCAAGGCCATAGTGTGCCTCGGTAAGGACAACGCCAAGATTCACGCGGCGTTCGAGGGCATAGTGGGCAAGGACAGGATCTGTGACACCCTCTCGGCCGCAGAAGCCGTAAGGGAAGCCGCCCGCTTCGCTTCGGAGGGAGACGTCGTGCTGCTCAGCCCGTGCTGCGCGAGTTTCGATCTCTTCAAGAACTACGAGGACCGGGGGGATCAGTTCAAGGAGGCGGTAAGACAATTGTAGAATGGCGGCGAGGAAGAGTTCATTCTGGAATTTCGCGGACCGCTTCGAGGGGGACAAGGTGGTATGGATCATCGTACTGCTCCTTTTCCTCTGCTCCATCGTCTGCATGTTCTCCTCCACTTCCCGTCTGCTGAAGGGATCGGTCACGCGCATCGATCTCGTCAAAGAACAGTTCATCGTGGTCCTGATAGGACTCGGCGTCATCATCGCCCTATACAATATCAAGAATATCACCTTCTTCCGTTTCTTCAGCGCCTTCGGCTTCCTCCTCTCGTTCCTGCTGCTTCTGCTGCTGGACGCGAGAGTGAAACTTCCGTTTCTGAAAGCTGAAGAGCTCAACGGAGCCTACCGTACCCTGTCGCTGGTACTGGGCGGGAGGAAGCTCCAGATACACGTGTTCGAAATCGTGAAAGTGGCGATGGTCATGTATCTGTCCTTCGCCATCGACGCTCTGAAGCGCGACGCCCTCCCCTTCAGGAACTTGAGCGAAGAGTGGAGGAAAATCATCTTCGTTTACCTGCCTTTCCTCGTGACTTTCGTGATGGTCATCCCGGGGAGCAACTCCAGCGCGCTCGTGATAGGTTCGATAATGCTGATGGTGATTCTGCTCGGCGGAGGCAGCGCAAGGGACATGACGCTCCTGGTGCTCGCCGGAGTCACCGCGGTCGGAATTTGCGTGGGGATTTACAAGCTCTCGGACGGCAAGCGGATGGAGCGTATCGGCACCGGCATTTCCCGCGTCCTCGAGAAGAACGACTGGGAGGCGCAGTTCCTCTCCTCCCGCAAGGGCAGCATCGAATACCAGGAGGCCCTGGATGCCATGCGCCAGCCGTACAGCGCCAAGATAGCGGTCCACGAAGGCGGCCTGCTCGGCAAGGGGCCGGGACAGAGCACGCAGAGATACGTGGTCCCGGACATCTCCGAAGACTACATGTACAGTTTCATCATAGAAGAATACGGATTCGTCGGCGGGGTGCTGGTGATATTCCTCTATATATCGCTGCTCGCCAGAGGTTCGATCATAGTGCGCAACTGCGGCAAGGACCAT
>CAVGYS010000020.1:0-6742 GCA_963633505.1 Oscillibacter sp. MSJ-31 | reverse complement strand
GGGACCGATGACCGGGCAGACCCTCCCCCTGATAAGCCACGGCACGAGCGCGTTCATCTGCTTCTGCATAGCTTTCGGCGTGATACTCTCCTTCAGCCGCATAGCGACCAGGCGCATAGACAGGGAGACCCGCGCCGCCGCGCCGCTCGTCCAGATGCACGAGCAGCTTAGGGACGGGCTGGATGACCTGGACGCCTTTGAATCCGGAAACATGCCAAACGACGACGATTATGGAATATAAGAAACTTAAAGTCATCATCAGCGGCGGCGGCACGGGAGGGCACATCTTCCCGGCCATCGCAATCGCCGACAAGCTCAAGGAGGTCAACCCCGACACGGAGATACTCTTCGTCGGGGCCGAAGGCAAGATGGAGATGGAGAAAGTCCCCGCCAGGGGCTACAGGATAGTGGGGCTGCCGGTCGCCGGACTTCAGCGCAAGCTCACGGCAAAGAACGTCCTCGAAGACCTCAAGCTCCCCTTCAGGCTGTGCGCAAGTCTGCACAAGGCCGGAAGGGTGATTGAGGAGTTCCGTCCCGACGTCGCAATCGGAGTGGGCGGTTACGCCTCGGCTCCCCTGCTGTGGCAGACCACGCGCAAGGGCATACCCTCCCTCATACAGGAACAGAACAGCTTCGCGGGCCTCACCAACAGGATTCTCTCGAAGAAGGCCGGGTGCATCTGCGTGGCATACGAGGGGATGGAGAAATTCTTCCCCGCCGACAGGATAGTGTTCAGCGGCAACCCGATACGTTCCATCATTCACCCGTATTCCGAGGCCGACAGGGCCGAGGGGCTGGAGTTCTACGGCCTCGACCCTTCCAAGAAGCACCTGTTTCTCACCGGGGGGAGTTTGGGGAGCGGCACGCTCAACGCGGCCGTGAAGAGCTGGATTTCGGAGGGATGTCCCGGAGGCGAGGGGGTGCAGCTGCTCTGGCAGTGCGGCAAGTACTACAAGGCCGGGATCGACAAGTTCATGTCCGGCAGGGATTGTCCCGATATCCGATACAGCGACTTCATCGCCAGGATGGACCTGGCCTATGCCGCGGCGGACGTGGTGATCAGCCGTTCGGGAGCTTCATCCATCTCTGAAATCTGCGCGGCACGCAAGGCGGCCGTCTTCGTGCCGTCCCCCAACGTGGCCGAAGACCACCAGACGCACAACGCGATGGCCCTCGTGAGCAGGGGCGCGGCGATGATGGTAAGGGACGCTGAAGCGGTGGAGAAACTTATGAGAGTGGTCCTCGAACTCGTACGAGACACCGACAGGACAAGGGAAATGGAGAAGAATGCGGGGGCCCTCGCCAAGATGGACGCCGCAGGGACAATAGTTGACGAAGTCTATAAATTGATATGAAATACAAAAACGTTTACTTCATAGGAATCGGCGGGATAGGGATGAGCGCCATAGCAAGGTTCTGCAAGTTCAAGGGCTGCTCGGTGAGCGGATATGACAGGACCCGCTCGGAGCTGACGGACAAGCTGTCGGAAGAAGGGATAGCGGTGCACTACACGGACGACGCCTCGCTTATCCCCGCAGATGCGGACAACACGCTGGTCATCTATACTCCGGCCGTTCCGCACGACATGGGAGAGCTGGTCTATGCCCGGGAACACGGATACAGGGTGCTCAAACGCTCCCAGATGCTCGGAGACCTGACGCGCGGAGAGACCTGCCTGGCCGTCGCCGGCACCCACGGGAAGACCACCACCTCGACCCTCGTCGCGCACATCCTCACGGAGAGCGGGATGGGCTGCTCGGCGTTCCTTGGCGGCATCTCGCGCAACTACGGGACCAACATGCTCGTCAGCGAGACCCCGACGGTGGTCGTGGAGGCCGACGAGTTCGACCGATCGTTCCTTCAGCTGCACCCGGCGATAGCCGCAATCACGGCCATGGATGCCGACCACCTGGACATCTACGGCGACCTGGAACACGTGCAGGAGGCTTTCAGGCAGTTCGCCTCGCAGGTCAGCGAGACCCTCATCCTCAAGCTCGGGCTCCCCGTGAGCGGAGAAGACACCCGGGCCAAGATCTTCACCTATCATCTTGACGCGGCCGCGGCCGACTTCCACAGCGCGAACCTCAGGCTCTGGGAGGACGGGCACTACAGCTACGACCTCGTGTATCCGGGCGGGGTGCTCAACGACGTCAGGGTCGGAGCCATCGGGAAAGTCAACGTCGAGAACAGCATCGCCGCAGCCGCGATATGCCTGTGCTACGGGCTCGATGCGCAGAAGGTGCGGGAAGCCGTCAGCAGCTTCAAGGGAGCGGTGCGCAGGCTCGAAGTCCACTTCAACAGCGCGGGCAAGACCTATATCGACGACTACGCCCACCACCCGGCGGAGCTCGCGAGCGCGATTTCCTCCATAAGGGACATTTTCCCGGGACGCAAGCTCACGGGAGTCTTCCAGCCCCACCTCTACACGCGCACGCGGGACTTCGCCCCGGACTTCGCCCGCGCGCTGAGCCTGCTGGACAAGCTTATACTGCTGGACATCTATCCGGCGAGGGAGGAACCCATCATAGGAGTCAGTTCGGAGCTGATATTCAAGGACGTGACCTGCCCGGAGAAAGTGATGCTTACCAAGCCGGAGCTGATGCCTCACCTCGAGAGGGAGAATGTCGACGTGCTCATCACCCTCGGAGCGGGGGACATAGACCGTTTCGTCCCGGAGATCGCCAAAATGCTTGAAGAGAGGACAAAATGAAACGCGCAGTCCGCATCATAGCCGCCTTTTTTCTCTGCGCCGCGCTCTGCACGGGGCTCGGGCTGCTGCTGCACGTCACCCGCGAAGACAGGACCCGCCTGACCTGCTCCCGACTGGAAGTGCACTTCAAGGACAGCCTCAAGTTCGTCACCGCCGACGACGTCAAGGGCTTCCTTGACAGTCATTACGGCACTTACGTGGGGCAGAGGCTGGACAGCGTGGGTCTGTCCAGAATCGAGAAGCTCATCGAAAGCCGGAGCGCGGTTCTCAAGAGCGAGGCCTGGACGACGGCGGACGGGACCCTGCACGTCAGCATAACGCAGAGGGCCCCGGTGATGCGATTCCAAGGCGCGGAGAGGGGCTTCTACGTCGCCTCGGACGGGTACATCTTCCCGCTGCACAAATCCTACACCGCCCCCGTGCGCACAGTCACGGGCAGCATTCCGGTCTCAGTGCCTGAAGGATACAAGGGGGAAGCCCCCAGCGGAGAGGAGAAAGCCTGGCTATGCTCGATGCTGGAGATGAACGAACTCATCGAATTTTCCAGAACCTGGAGAAACCTCACCGACAGCATCTTCGTCAGACCGGGAGGAGACGTGGTGCTGAGGATGAGCCGGGGCGACGAGCTCTTCATCCTCGGGGAGCCGCACTCCCTGAAAGAGAAATTTGCAGGAATTGAGAAATATTATGATTACATTGCACCTTCCGTAGAAGAAGGGTATTACAAGACAGTCAACTTAAAATACAGAAGACAGATAATATGCAGACAGAAAGGTACATAGCGGCCGCAGACCTGGGCACGTCCAAGATAGCCCTCAGCGTGGCCAAAGTGGACGGAGAAGACGTACAGATCATCTACTACAAGGAAGTTCCTTCGGACGGAATCCGTTACAGCTGCGTATTCGCGCCGAAGAGAGCCGCCACGGCGTTGGAAAAAGTCGTCAGGGACGCGGAAGAGGAGCTGGGCATCAAGATATTGCAGCTCGTGACCGGACTCCCCCGCTACAACATCCGACAGGAGTCGGCAAGCGCAAAGATGAGCCGCAGCGATCCGGGGTCGTGCATCACCCGGGAGGAGATCAACACCCTCAAAAGCCTCGCCATCGACAGCTATCCGCTCAACGATGAGGCCAAGGAGGAGATTTACGGGGCCGTGGCCCAGTCTTTCTCCGCCGACGACGACCTCGTCTGTGCAAGTGAAGACGACGTCATCGGCGTCACGGCAGAGAACCTCGAGGGGAACTTCAAGATTTTCATCGGCGCGAAGAAAGCCTCGTCGGACCTTGACACGATGTTGAATTTCACCGGCATAGCCCCGGCCCGCAAGATTTTCATCCCCGCCGCCGTATCATTGGCGGTGCTGACGGAAGCGGAAAAGGAGAACGGCGTGGCCCTCGTCGAGGTGGGCGCCGGCGTGACGTCCCTTACCATCTACAAGGGAGGACTTCTCAGGCACTATTCGTCCATCCCCTTCGGAAGCAAGAGCATCACGGCCGACATCAAGTACGAATGCGGGTTCAACGAGCGCCTCGCGGAGAACATCAAGCTGGCCTACGGGGCCTGTCAGCCGGACAAGCTCCAGTCTCTGGCCGAGAAAGTGATACAGATCAACGATGACGAGAACGGCACCTACGAGCAGCTTCCTGTCAAATACCTGTCGGAAATCATCACCTGCCGCGCCAAGGAGCTCATCGACGCGGTGCTTTTCCAGATACAGGAGAGCGGGTTCGCGGACAAGCTGCGCAACGGCATCGTCGTCACGGGAGGCGGCGCGTCCCTGGTGAATTTCGCCAACCTCCTCAAGGAGATGTCGGGCTTTGTGGTCCGTGCCGGATTCCCGCGCTCCCGCAAGTTCAGCTCCGGCGGCTGCGCAGGGGTCGGAGAGACCAGCGCGACAGCGACTATAGGTATGATCCTTGAAGCCAAGAGAGATCCCCGCCTCAACTGCATCGAGCAGGCCCCTGTCGCAAAGGAGACAGAGGAGACCGATTCCGAAGCCCCGGCCATCGATGACAACGGCAACGGCGAACTGTTCACTGGAGGCGAGGTGATAACCCCTAGACCCGAGACGAAAAAGAACGGAGGCAAGAAGGGAAAAATCACCTGGACCTCCCTTCTGAGACGGAAGATAAGCAACGGGCTCGAAAACGCATTTGACGGAACTGTCGGAGGACTCTTCGACGAGATGAAATAGAAAGATATGGAAGATACGATTATAGACTCCATCACCCCGAACGATTGGGTGACTTCAGACGAGATCATCAAGGTTCTCGGTGTCGGCGGCGGCGGCTGCAATGCGGTCAGCTACATGTACCGCCAGGGCATCAAGGGATGCAGTTTCGTGGTGTGCAACACTGATTCGCAGGCCCTCAGATGCAGTCCGGTTCCGACACAGATTCAGATGGGACGCGGGCTCGGAGCCGGCACCAACCCCATCAACGGACGCAACGCGGCGATAGAGAGTCAGGAGCAGATAGAGAAAGTCGTGCTCGACTCCCACACCAAGATGCTCTTCATCACGGCCGGAATGGGCGGCGGCACCGGCACCGGAGCGGCTCCGGTGATAGCCAAGATGTCCAAGGACAAGGGCATCCTGACCGTGGCCGTGGTGACCCTGCCTTTCCTCAACGAGGGCAACGAAGCGCTTTCGAGGGCCATAGACGGTGTTCATGAACTCGAGAAGAACGTGGACAGCCTGCTGCTCATCAACAACGAGAAGCTCCACGAATACTATGGGGACCAGCTGATTCAGGACGCCTTCCCTAAGGCGGACGAGGTGCTCTCTACGGCCGTCAAGGGCATCGTGGAGATCATCAAGCAGTCCGGCTACATCAACGTGGACTTCAAGGACGTGGAGACCATGATGAAAGACAGCGGAATGGCCTTGATGGGCTGCGGCACGGGGTCCGGCGAGAACCGCATCGATGATGCGGTCAAGGCGGCGTTCGAGTCACCTCTTCTCAACGACTTCGACCTGAAGACCGCCAAGAAGGTGCTCATCAACATCACCTGCGGCAAGAACGAGCAAGGTCTGACGATGGACGACCTCAACCGGATCAACGCCAAGATAGACGAATACACCGGCCGTGCCAACAACTTCAAGCGCGGTCTGATATGGGATGACTCTTCGGACATCGGAGACACGGTCCGGATAACCTCCATCGTGACCGGATTGAGGTTCTCCGACGTGATCGGCCCGGCGAGGGACATGGGCAACTATATCATGATCAGCAAGGACTTCGTCTATGACAAGAACTCGGCCGCCAGAGAGGAGGGAGTGTCCCTCCAGCAGGACAGCGGCTCGCAGCAGATAGGTTTCAACACCAAGAGCAACGTGCGCAAGTTCAACTACGACCCGGACAACAAGCCGGTTCTGATAGTCGAAAAGGGCGGGCAGCTCTCCGAACTTGAGAACGTGCCGGCAATAAGAAGAACACAGAGATGAAAAAGACAAGAGTAAGATTCGCGCCGTCCCCTACCGGCCCGCTCCACATGGGAGGGGTCAGGACAGCGTTATACAACTACCTGTACGCCAAGAAGAACGGAGGGGATTTCATCCTCCGCATCGAGGATACGGACTCACAGCGCTTCGTCCCGGGGGCGGAACGCTACATAATCGATTCGCTCCGCTGGTGCGGCATAGTCCCGGACGAGGGGGTCGATGAGAACGGCAACGTCGTGGAAACCCAGTCCGAAAGGCATCCGCACGCCCCCTACAGACAGAGCCAGCGCAAGGACATCTACCGCAAATATGCGGAAATGCTCATAGAGAGCGGCTGGGCCTACTACGCTTTCGACACTCCGGAGGATCTGGAGCTGATGCGCTCCCGCAGCGAGAACGCCGGACAGACGTTCATCTACAACCATCTGACGCGGGCCCAGATGCAGAATTCCCTCTCCCTCCCCTCAGAAGAGGTGGAGGAGATGCTCCTACACCGCACCGACTGGACCATCCGATTCAAGATGCCGGATGACATGACGGTGGAGATGGACGATCTCATCCGGGGACACATCGAGGTCAACACTTCGACG
>CAVGYS010000019.1:5831-13726 GCA_963633505.1 Oscillibacter sp. MSJ-31 | reverse complement strand
CGACAGTTCCCACCACGCTTCCCGAAGACCAGCGAACCAGGGTGGGGCTTTTGCTTCTTTCCGGCTCAACACTATCAAACCCGACGACCATTTTGCCAATGATTTGAAGAATCTGCTTTTGAAGCATCCCAATGTCGACATCCTTGCTATGGGGTTCCCTATGGGTTGGCAGGAAGAAGCATTGTGGACATTTTAACGCTTGCAAAAAAACAAATCCCCGGAGCGGCCGCGGAGCCGTCCCGGGGAAGTATGTTGAGGGAATCCCCTACAGGTTAGGGTTGGACTTCTTCCACTCGCTTACAGGAGGGACGATGCCGAGGGAGACGATCTCGTCGCGCATCTTGCAGAGGTGCTCGTAGGAAGCCTGAAGCTCGGCCATTTCTTCCGGAGTCCCTTCCGGCTTGGTGAAGTGAACGCCGGTGGCGTCGATTACCGTAGGCATGGCCATCATTACGTTCTTGTAGCCGCAGGTGTCGCAGTTGACGTAGCAGCCGGCAGGCCAGGTGAACTTGGCTCCGCCCATGGCGGCCTCGATCATCTTGACGGCGTTGTAGGCCGGGCTCTGGAACGAGCTGCGTCCGCGAAGCTTGATGATGTTGGATCCTCCCTGGACTGTCATGTGCTTGATCTCGGCCCAGCGCTCCTCGGAAAGCTTCTTCTCCGCGAGAGGGGTGCCGTCGATGAGGGCCTTGCTTGCGAATACGGCCATCGCTTCACCGTGTCCGCCGTAGGTGTAGGCGTTGGTCACGGAACTCTGCGGGACCCCGAACTCCTTGGCGAGGTTGCTCTGGAGACGGGTGGAGTCGAGGGCGGCGAGGGAAGTGAGCTGCGAAGGCTTCAGTCCGGAGTGGATGAGGGCGGTGAGCGCGGTCACGTCGGCCGGATTGAAGATGACGACGACATGCTTGACGTCCGGGCAGTATTCCTTGATGTAGTCGCCGAACTGGGCGGCAATCTGGCAGTTGCCCTTGAGCAGATCCTCGCGGGTCATGCCTTCCTTGCGAGGAGCTCCGCCGGAAGAGATGATGTACTTGGCGTCCTTGAACGCCTCGGCCGGGTCAACGGTCCAGGTGATGTTGGCGCCTTCGAAAGCGCAGTGGTACATCTCTTCGGCCACGCCGTGCACACCCGGCTCGAAGATGTCGTAGAGGCAGACGTTAGGGGTGAGCCCGAGCATGAGGGCGGCCTGTGCCATGTTGGAGCCGATCATTCCGCCGGCACCCACGATAAGCAATTTTTCGTCAGTAAGATATTTCATGATGATATCGAAATTTTGTAGTTCCGTAAAAGCGGGACAAATATACAAAAAATCATTATCTTTGCGGCGTTATAAAATATTTATGGCTCTATATCTAATACAGGATCTTGACGACGACTACCACTCGAAACTGGGTGTCTGGAAGATCACCGAGTCCGAAGAAGAACTTCGAAGACTCTCTTCAGTTCCGGCAGATGAACTTGAAGAAATATCCTATATCAGAAGCGAATCGCTGAGGAAGCAGAAATTTGCCGTCCGGGCTCTTCTGGACGCGATGTTCGGGGAGAAAGTTTACCTGAGTCACCACGACAACGGGAAGCCCTACATCGAGAACTCCGCGATCAACATAAGCATCACCCACACGGACAAATACGTGGCCGTCATCCTCAACGACACCGAAGAGGTCGGCATCGACTGCGAGTCGCTCGACAGGGATTTCTCCGCCGTGGAGAAGAAGGCGCTCTCCGAAGAGGAGATAGACAGCCTCGACGAGGACAAGCGCAACGAGCAGCTGGCCATCTACTGGTGTGCCAAGGAGGCGGTCTATAAGAAGATGTCCCAGCACAACGTTGATTTCGCCGAGCAGATCGAGGTGGATGATTTCAGGCTGCGCGGGGAGGGTGAGCTCGAGGCCACTTTCATCCAGAAGGATGGCTTCGAGGAGGATCTCCATCTCCAGTATATGACTTTTGATCGGCACGTCCTGGTCTGGGTCGCAGGCTGATCCGGCCCCGCTGACAGAACTGAGGGTGCGGCCCGGGGCGCCGTTTTTTACTTGACTCGACTCGATGAATAAGGAGACTCTTTACCCGGAGGGAAGCATATACAGGGTGGATTATTTCTCCCTGCTGCTCTGCATGGCGGTGGCGCATCTGGTGATAGGCAACCCCTTCTTCGGGGCGGCGGTGTATCTTTTTGCCAATATCATCAAGGCTTTCTTCCTCTGCAACCTCGCCGGGCTGCGGCATCGCGGGGGCAACCACTATTTCTCCCGCCTGTTGATGTCGCTCGTGGCGGTGGGTGGCATGACGGTCGCCTTTCTCTATCCTTCCCTTATGGGCAGGCCCGACGCCAACTATGTTTCCCTCTTTGTACTATCCATAATATTGAGGGACTATCTCTGCTCAAGTCCGCTTTCTTCCGAGGGGCGGAAGTCCTCGCGCTGGCTGTATCTCTCTCTGGTTCAGCTGTGTTTCGATGCGGTCTGCATATACCTGCTCTATGGGAGGGTGGCCGAGGAGTACTTCCCCGTGTTCTGCGCACTGGTGGTCGCGACCGGCGTTGTGAAACTGTTTTTCCCGGAGAAGAACGTGCGGGTGGAGAACGTCCTTGAGAACAAGTACGAGGCGCTGGCGTCCTACCGGCTCTTCGAGGATATGAGCCTGTATTCCACGCTGGCGCTCAATCTTGGGGTGATGGTATTTTTCCTCTTCGTGCTGTTCCCGTCGGGCTCGTCGTTCAATCCGGAGGTTTATCTGGGGCTCGGAGGCTGGCTGCTGGCGATTTATCTCGTGCTGCTCGTCTCGTCCGTGCTGCTGCGAAAGAGGCTTCGCGGTCTGGCGCTGGCGGAGTTTATCCTCGGAGCTGTGACATGGTGTCTGGGGGCTGTCTTTATGTTTCGGGCGAACGGGTTGATATACAAGATGATATGGACATTTGTGTGGGGAGTGGGGATGGCTCTCATCTCCGCCGCCGTGCGCAAGTTCCACCTCGATTTCGAGGCGGTGGGGAGCATCTCCGACGGCGGTCTGGACAAGACGAGCCTGGAGATCAGCAACACCGTCACCGCTACGGCTGCTTCGATTGCCTCGTCGGGCATAATGCTGCTGCTGATGGCTTTCTATACCTTCATCGCGCCTCTGTATCCCGAGAAACTGGCCATGGGGGCGTGGGTGCTTCAGATTCCGCTCGTTTTCATGCTGGCGGCCCTGTTCTTCGCGTTCCGGCAGCCGCTGGACTACCGCAACCGCGAGAAGCTGATGAAGTTCATCGAGTCGCGCTCCAAGACCGAGCGGATGCGGGAGAATCTTCAGGGGCTCTTCGTCCGCAAGTACCGGATGCGCTTCGGGGTGAAGATATTGTGCACTCTCGCGAGGCCGTTCTTCCACTTGAAGGTCTCCGGGCGGGAGAATCTGCGCCGCGAGGACTATCCGTCGGTGTTCATCTGCAACCACGGCTTCATCTACGGGCCCATCTCCGCCGTCATCTACCTGCCGACATATTTCCGTCCGTGGATACACAACGTGATGCTGGACAAGGAGACGGCTTCGCGGGAGATGTCCAAGTCGCTCGCCTTTCTGAAGAAAATCTTCGGGCGGCGTCTGGGGGGATGGATCATCAGGCAGCTCACCGCCGCCACCTGCTGGGCGCTTAATTCCTGCAACCCGATTCCTGTGGTGCGCGGGGCGTCCAGGGACGTGATGTCCACGTTCAACGAGAGTCTCGCAGCGCTGGAGGACGGGGACAACATCCTGATTTTCCCGGAGAAACCGAGGAATCTTCTGAAAGCCGTGCCGGACTCCGAATACCGGGCCGACAACGTACGCACTTTCTATACGGGTTTCGCGCATATAGGGAAGATGTATTTCGACCGCACGGGCAAGTCGCTGCTCTTCTATCCGCTATTCTCGGACAGGGCCTCGCGCAGCTTCCGGATAGGGAAGCCCGTCGCCTACGACTCCAGCCTTGAGTCGCACGAGAGCAAGCGCGTCCTCGCCGAGCAGCTCCAGGAGGGGATGGCGGAGCTGATAAACGGCGGCCGCAGCTGACGGCGGAGGAACCTGATCTTCAAGCCGTCAGAACAGGCCGAAGATGAGGGTCCAGGCGAGGAAGCGCAGAGCCTTGCCGACAAGGAGCAGGAGAGACGTCCATCCGGGAGGTGTGCGGTAGAAGCCGAGCGCGAGCACGAACACGTCCCCGACCACCGGCACCCAGGCCACCAGGGCCAGCCAGACCCCGTACCTGTCCACCTTGGCTTTTTGCTTGTCAAGAGTCTCCGGCTTCAACTTGAACCACTTCTCTATCCACTCCCATCTGCCGAGCCGTCCCATATAATAGGTAATGAGACTACCGATCCAGTTGCCCAGCGTCCCCACGACAAAGCAGGCGAGAGGCTCCCCGATGGCGGCAAGAGTGGCGACGTAGAGCGCGTCCGAACTGAACGGAACTACGGTGGCGGCAAGCACGTTGCCTATGAAGAGGCCCAGCAGGCCAAGTTTCTCTAACCCAAACACGAGCCCAAAGATACGCACAAATCCCCATAAATGGTGATTGCCCGCCCCTGAGTCAATCCCTACTTTTGCCGAAAAAGATTTCTCATGGAAAAAGAACAGAAAGCCAGTCTCCTGCGCATCGCGCTCTCCGCCCTGTTGCTGGCGGCGGCCTGCATCGTGGAGCACAAGACCTCATTGCCCTCCTGGCAGCTGCTGCTCATATATCTGGTTCCTTACCTCGTGGCCGGAGCCGATGTACTGAAAGAGGCGGGGGAGAGTCTTCTTCGGCTCGAAGCCCTCGATGAAGATTTCCTTATGAGCGTGGCCACTCTCGGAGCGCTCGCGATAGGCTTTCTGCCGGGAGCGGAGAACCAGTTCCCGGAAGCGGTGTTCGTGATGCTCTTCTTCAAGGTCGGGGAGCTCTTCGAGTCCATCGCCGAGGGGCGCAGCCGCAAGTCGATATCGCACCTGATGAACATCCGCCCGGATACGGCGAACGTCATCCGGGATGGTAAAGTGTTCAGCATCAGCCCAGAGAGCCTCTCAGTAGGAGAGAGCATCATCGTCAAGCCCGGAGAGAGAGTCCCGGTGGACGGCGTGGTCACGGAAGGGGATTCGAACCTGGACACCGTGGCCCTTACCGGGGAGAGCATGCCGAGCGCCGTGCACTGCGGGGATGACATTTTCTCGGGCTGCGTCAACCTCAGCGGCGCTCTGACCGTCAGGGTCACCAAGCCCTTCGGCGAATCGACGGCCTCCCGCATCCTCGACCTCGTGGAGCACGCCGCCGACAAGAAGTCCCGCAGCGAGAACTTCATCACCCGCTTCGCGAGAATCTACACCCCGACGGTGGTTCTCGGAGCCGTGGTGCTCGCAGTGCTGCCGCCGCTATTTTCCGGAAACTTCGCAGATGCGTTTCCGACCTGGCTCTACAGGGCCCTCACTTTCCTTGTGGTGTCCTGCCCCTGCGCCCTGGTGATTTCGGTTCCGCTCTCTTTCTTCGGGGGCATCGGCTCGGCTTCACGCAAGGGCGTGCTGGTCAAGGGCTCCAACTACCTTGATGCGCTCGCGTCCGTTGGGACGGTGGTCTTCGACAAGACCGGGACGCTGACCAAGGGAGTGTTTGAAGTCTCCGTCGTCCATCCCGAGAAGATAACCCCCGAGTACTTCCTGCATCTGGCCGCTCACGTGGAGCGCTACTCGACGCACCCCATAGCCCTTTCGCTGCGCAACGCCTACCCCAAGGAGAAGGATGACGGCTGTTCGGTCGAGGACGTGACCGAGATTGCCGGGCAGGGCGTGTGCGCCCGCATCAACTCTGACACGGTCTGCGTCGGCAACTCCAAACTGATGGAGTCCGTCGGGGCCAAATGGCTTCCGTGCGAAAAGCCGGGCACGATCATTCACATGTCCATCAACGGAGAATACGCCGGCCACGTGGTCGTCTCCGACAAGCTGAAAGATGACGCGGTGCAGGCCATCTCCTCCCTCAAGGACGAAGGCGTGGAGAAGACCGTGATGCTCACCGGAGATCGCAAGGACGTGGCGAAGAGCGTCGCGGACAGCCTCGGGATGGACGAATACCACGCGGAGCTGCTGCCCGCCGACAAGGTCAAGTGGCTTGAGAAACTGATGGGCTCCGCCCCGGCCGGACGCAAGACGGCGTTCGTCGGAGACGGGATCAACGACGCTCCCGTCCTCGCCCGCGCCGACGTGGGCATAGCCATGGGCGGACTCGGTTCGGATGCGGCGATAGAAGCCGCGGACGTCGTCCTGATGGATGACAAGCCTTCCAAGATTGCGGAAGTCATCGCCGTGGCCCGGCGCACGCTGAGAATCGCGCGGGAGAACACCGTCTTCGCGATAGCGGTCAAGGTCATCGTGCTCGTGTTGGCCGGATTTGGCCTCGCCGGGATGTGGATGGCCGTGTTCGCCGACGTGGGTGTGACTTTCCTCGCAGTGCTCAACGCGATGCGTGCACTGAACTAGGAGTCGAGCTTGAGAACAGCCATGAATGCGCTCTGAGGCACCTGTACGGTACCGATCTGGCGCATTCTTTTTTTGCCTTCCTTCTGTTTTTCAAGGAGTTTGCGCTTGCGGGTCACGTCGCCTCCGTAGCACTTGGCCGTCACGTCCTTGCGCACCTGCTTGACTGTCTCGCGGGCGATGATCTTTGCTCCGATGGCGGCCTGCACCGGGATGTCGAACTGCTGGCGCGGGATGAGGTCCTTGAGCTTGACGCACATCTTGCGCCCGAAATCGTAGGCGTTGTCCTCGTGGATGAGGGTGGAGAGGGCGTCGGCCGGCTCACCGTTGAGGAGGATATCGAGCTTGACGAGCTTTGCCGGACGGAAACCGATGATGTGGTAGTCGAACGAGGCGTAGCCCTTGGAGATGGTCTTGAGCTTGTCGTAGAAGTCGAAGACAATCTCGGACAGCGGCATGTCGTAGCTCAGCTCGACCCTGTCAGCCGTGATGTAGTGCTGCCCGATGAGCGTGCCGCGCCGGTCGAGGCAGAGCTTCATTATCGGGCCGAAGTACTCGGACTTGGAGATGATCTGCGCCCGGATGTACGGCTCCTCGATATGGTCTATCATCGTCTGGGACGGCAGGCCGGAAGGGTTGTGAACGTCAATCACCTCGCCCTGCGTCGTATATACCTTGTAGGATACGTTCGGGACGGTGGTTATCACGTCCATGTCGAACTCCCTGAAAAGCCTCTCCTGCACGATTTCGAGGTGCAGCAGCCCGAGGAACCCGCAGCGGAAGCCGGAACCGAGGGCAAGGGAACTTTCGGGTTCATAGACGAACGAGGCGTCGTTGAGCTGGAACTTCTCCAGCACGGTGCGCAGCTCTTCGAACTTGTCCGCCTGCACCGGGTACATGCCGGCGAATACCATCGGCTTCACTTCCTCGAAGCCGGCGATGGCCTCGCTGCACGGATTGGCCACGTGGGTGATGGTATCTCCCACCTTGACTTCGGCGGCGCTCTTGATGCCGGTGATGACGTATCCCACATCTCCGCACCCGACTTCCTCGCACGGGATCAATTTCATCTTCAGGTGCCCTACCTCCTCGACCTCATACTCCATCCCGGTGGCGAAGAACTTCACCTTGTCACCCTTGCGCATGCGGCCGTTCTTGACCTTGAAATAAGCTATCACGCCCCGGAACGAGTTGAACACCGAGTCGAAGATCAAGGCTTGCAGCGGAGCTTCCGGGTCGCCCTGCGGGGCGGGGATTTTCTCCACTATCGCATCGAGGATCGGGGCCACCCCCTCCCCGGTGCGCGCCGAGACCTTGAACACGTCCTCCGGAGCGCAGCCGATAAGGTCGCAGATCTCATCCGTGACGAGCTCCACCTGGGCGGATTCCATATCTATCTTGTTGAGTACCGGGATGATTTCAAGCCCGTGGTCTATGGC
>CAVGYS010000019.1:1233-5821 GCA_963633505.1 Oscillibacter sp. MSJ-31 | reverse complement strand
GTCTATGGCCATGTAGAGATTGGAAATGGTCTGGGCCTGCACCCCCTGGGAAGCGTCCACCACGAGCAGCGCCCCCTCGCAGGAGGCGATGGAGCGGGAGACCTCGTAGGAGAAGTCCACGTGGCCCGGGGTGTCGATCAGGTTCAGCTTGTACTGCTCTCCCTTGTAAGTGTGGACCATCTGGATGGCGTGGCTCTTGATCGTGATGCCCTTCTCCTTCTCAAGGTCCATGTCGTCCAGGACCTGATTTTCCATGTCGCGCTCGCCCAGGGTCCTCGTCAGCTCGAGCAGCCTGTCGGCCAGGGTGCTCTTGCCGTGATCAATGTGCGCTATGATGCAAAAGTTTCTGATATGCTTCATTTCCATACGGCATTTCCCATATATAGGGTGCAAAGATAAGAAATCAATTTTTATTCTTAACTTTGTCATCCCTTGTGTTCTGACACGCAATAACACAACATAATCATATGGCAACAATCGAAGAACTTTCAAAGATTTCCTCCCAGGTTCGCAGGGACATCGTAAGGATGGTGACTGCGGCCAAGTCAGGCCACCCGGGCGGATCGCTCGGCATCACCGACGTGATGACGACTCTTTATTTCAACGAGATGAAGCACGACCCCAAGACATGGACGCGCGACGGCAAGGGACAGGACGTTTTCATCCTCTCCGCAGGCCACCTCGCTCCGGTGCTTTACTCTGAACTCGCCCGTGCCGGATATTTCTCCACTTCCGAGCTCGGCACGCTCCGCAAGTTCGGCAGCCTCCTCCAGGGACACCCTTGCATCACCGACTCCCTCCCGGGAGTGTTCAAGCCTTCGGGCTCCCTCGGACAGGGTCTCTCAGTGGCAGCGGGCATCGCCCTCGGCAAGAAGATGTCCGGAGACGACACCCGCGTCTATTGCCTCTGCGGTGACGGCGAGAGCGAGGAAGGGCAGATCTGGGAAGCCGGAATGTGGGCTCTGCACCACAAGGTGGACAACCTCATCGCCTTCACCGACTGGAACGGCCAGCAGATCGACGGCCCTACCACTTCCATCACCGGACTCGAGGACCTGAGCGAGAAATGGGGTGCCTTCGGCTGGGACGTCATCATCGCCGACGGCAACGACTACTCCAGCATCCTCGATGCCTTCAAGCTCGCCCACAATGCCGACGGAAAGCCGAAGATGATACTTTTCAAGACCCAGATGGGCTACGGTGTCGATTTTATGTGCGGCACCAACGCATGGCATGGCAAGGCTCCGAATGCGGAGCAGTGCGAGGCGGCCCTCAAGCAGTTACCTGAAACATTAGGAGATTATTAGTATGAAGAAATACATCGATACAGGCAAGATCGACACCCGCAGCGGTTTCGGCGAGGGCCTCGTGCTTGCCGGACGCGCCGATGAGCGCGTGCTCGCCCTCACGGCCGACCTCAAGGGTTCGCTCAAGATGGGCGCATTCCAAAAGGAGTTCCCAGAGAGATTCATCCAGTGCGGCATCGCCGAGGCCAACATGGTCGGCGTGGCTGCCGGACTCGCCATCACCGGCAAGGTTCCGTTCATCGGCTCCTTCGCCGAGTTCGTTACCGGACGTGTCTATGACCAGCTCCGACAGGAGGTGGCCTACGGCCACACCAACGTCAAGATTGCCTCGTCCCACGCCGGCATCACGCTCGGAGAGGACGGAGCCACCCACCAGACGATGGAGGACATCGCCCTCATGCGCGCCCTCCCGGGGATGACGGTGATTGTGCCTTGCGACTACAATCAGACCAAGAACGCCACCGTCGCCGCCGCCAAGTTCAACGGCCCGGTCTATCTGCGCTTCGGCCGTCCGTCAGTTCCTAATTTCACCGGAGCCGACGAGCCGTTCGAGATAGGCAAGATCTACAATCTCAACGAGGGCGTCGACGTGACCCTCATCACCTGCGGACACCTCGTATGGGAGGCTCTCCAGGCAGCCGAAGCTCTTGAGGCAGAGGGCATCAGCGCCGAGGTTCTCAACGTCGCCACCATCAAGCCGCTCGACGAGAAGACCATCATCGCGTCCGTTGCCAAGACAGGCTGCGCAGTAGTGGCAGAGGAGCACAATATGGCGGGAGGCCTCGGAGAGGCCGTGGCCGGCGTGCTCGCAGCCAACGCCCCGGCCGCCCTTGAGTTTGTCAACGGCAAGGATCGCTTCGGACAGTCAGGCACTCCTGCCGAGCTGATGAAGGCCTACGGGCTTGACGCCGCGCACATCGCGGAGGCCGCCAAGAAAGCCATCTCTCGCAAGAACAAATAGTTTCGCGGTATGAAGAAGAGATTGCTCTGCGCCATGGCCGCTGCGGTTGCGCTCTGCTTTGCGGCGTGCGCCCAGACGGCTCCGAAGGTCATCAAGCTGATGGAACCCTCTTTTGACGAGGGGCTCACCCTTATGCAGGCCCTCAAGGAACGCAAGTCCTCGTCCGGATTTACCGAGAAGGAGATTCCTCTCCAGGATCTCTCCAACATCATCTGGGCGGCGCTCGGCGTCAACCGTCCCGATGGCCGCCGCACGGCTCCTACCGGTTCCAACCGTCAGGAGATTGAGCTTTACGCGTTCTTCAAGACCGGTGTGTATTGGTACAACTACAAGGACAACACTCTGGAGCTGGTGAAGAGCGGTGATTATCGCTCGATTACAGGGCGGAGGGATGCCACGGAGGCCTACCTCGACCTGCTCTTCATTGCGGACACCGACAAGACAGGTCCGGGTCAGAAGCCGGGAGACGCCAACACCGTTTCCTACGTCAACGTGGGCTATGTCTCACAGAACGTCTATCTGGCCTGCGCCAATGCCGGTATCGGTAGCCGCGCCAGAGGAGGTTGGGATCAGAAGAAGGTCGTGGAGACCCTCGGTCTGAAAGATTCGATGGTCGTTGTCCTCGGACAGACCGTCGGATACTGCGAAGAGTAGAGTCTCTCTCTTTTGTTTTCTATAGGTCCGCTGCAATCCGGGAAGGTCTTGCGGCGGACTTTTTCGTATCCCCGCCGGTCCCTCCGCCACCGCAAGCCCGCTGGCCCAGACCACCAACCAACGACACGCCGCCCCTCTACCCACGGCTGCCGACGGTTTTGTCCGGTAAAACGCCGTTTTGCCGGACAAAACTTAGTAAGCGAAAAAAGTTGCCGCTTACTTACAGGGCAGAGGCAAAAACCGCCGGTGAGGTCCCTACGGGACAGGGTCGTATCCGCTACCGCCCCAGGGATTGCAGCGGAGTATGCGTTTGAGGCTGAGCCAGAAGCCTTTGAGGGGACCATACTTGCGGAAGGCTTCGAGGGCATACTGCGAGCAGGTCGGGGTGAAGCGGCAGGTGGGGGGCTTGAGTGGAGAGATGCACAGCTGATAGAACTTTATCAGCAGGATGAACGGCAGGGAAAGCGCCTTTTTGAGTATGGTCCCGGTTTTCATTGCCGATCGCCGTTCTCATGCTCGGGGGCCGGGGCCGAAGAGAAACCGGCCTCCGCAGAACTCATTGCTCCCGCAGCAGCAGTTCCCATGCTCGCCTTGCCTATCCGTCCGAGCACTATTGTCACTTCGGAGCGGATTGCCCGGTAGTCGGCAAGTTCCTTCCCGGACCAGATGAGCAGCATATCGATGCCGCAGGATGGTGGCAGGAGCTGCTTCTGTGTGCGGTAGGCCTCACGAATCCTGCGCTTGAGAAGGTTGCGCTTGACGGCTCTCTTGAAGAACTTCTTGGATACGGACACCGCAACGCGGGCGGCTCCGTCTTCTCTTGATTTGTGCCAGCAATATTTCAGGTGGGCGGTCGTCCCCCATCTCCCCTCGGCGACGAGTGTGGAGATTGTGGTTTTCCCGCAGAGTCGTTCCTCTTTCGGGAGACTGTTTGCCCGAAGGTCCGGCATCGCTTTAGCCTGCGTTTTCCAGATACAGCTCGATGGCCTTGGCGGCGGACGGTGCTTCCGGGGTCGGGGCCTTGGCGGAAATACTGAACCCTGCGTCCTCCATCGCCTTCACGACCGACTTGCCGAAGGAGACGAACTTGACGTCCCCCTGCTCGAAGTCGGGGAAATTCTCTTTGAGGGAGGATACGTCGGAGGGGTTGTATAGCACTATTATATCATAGGAGTGCAGATCCAGCCCGTGCAGGTCCTGGGAAACAGCCTTGACAAGCATCCCGAGCGTCCAGTCGAGCCCGGCGGACTCGAAGAGCGCGGTGATGTTGTCGGCGTTCGACCCCACGGAGGCCGTGATGAGGAACTTCTCCCCCTTGTGCTTCGGCCCGATCAGAGCGATGATGGACTGCGGCGTGCCGTCGCCGAAGAAAATCTTGCGCTTGCGGTAGATGATGTGCTTCTGAAGATACATCGCGACGGCCTCGGTCGAGCAGAAATATTTCATGGTCTCCGGCACCTTGAAGCGCATCTCGTCACAGAGTTTGAAATATGCGTCGATGGCGAGCCTGGAGGAGAAGACGACGGCCGTGTAGTCCGGGAGATTGATTTTTTCTGTGCGGAACTCCTTTGCGGAAAGGGGCTCCATCAGGAAGAAGGGGTGAAAATCCACCGTCGCGCCGAATTTGCTCTGCAGAGTTTCGTACGGTGCGAGGTTGGTCGGAGTC
>CAVGYS010000019.1:0-1223 GCA_963633505.1 Oscillibacter sp. MSJ-31 | reverse complement strand
GTGAAATCAGTATCTTCATCTTGTCAATCATAAAAAAACCGCACTTGCCGCCACCGCGGCGGCCGGCAGAATTTCAAGACCGCAAAGATACAAAAATGTTGTCAAAGCGGAGCGACCGCTTCTCAAAATCTGCCAGGCGCGTGAGAGCGCGAAAGCGAAGGCGAGCCCCGTCAGGATGAGAAAAACGCTTTTCAAAGCCCCATCGCAGACCCCGAAACGGGACAGGATGCCGATGAGCGGAACCGCCACGGTGACGAGAGCGATGAAATAGTTGTAGAAGCCGCAGCGTATCGTGGAGAATTCTTCGGGGCTCAACCTCGCGGGACGTATCAGTCTGTAACATAATAGCCTGAGCAGAAAGTAGATGAGCATCACTCCGAGAACTGCGGCGAAGCTCCATGCCGGCATCACCAGACTCCAGAAAGCCGGATGACGGATGGCGTAGCGGTCGGCGAGAAGACAGAAGGGGAGGACGAATATGAGCGCCACCGTGTTGCGCATCCTCGCCGTGGAGACGTTGTATTCCAAAGATTCTCCGCCCCTTTTCCTGTCAAGGGCGTAGAGCAGGGAAGGGGCCAGCCGGATGACGTCTTTCAGGTGCACAAGCAAGAGGATGACGGAGAGCACCACGGCTATCCTGTTGGGCAGCAGCTCGCTCCACTCCGCCGGGCTGTCGAGCCCCGGCAACGGGGTCGTGGACATTTCGAGCCGGCCTTCTCTGAACAGGTCTTCCACCGGCATCAGTTGCCCCTCTTGGCGTTATAGCCCATCGTCGTGAGCAGAGCGACTACCTTGTCGCGGAGGTCGCCCTGGATGGTTATCTCTCCGTCCTTGGCCGTGCCGCCCACGCCGCAGCGTGTCTTGAGGGTCTTGGCAAGGGATGCGAGGTCATCAGAGCTGCCGACGAACCCTTCCACGAGCGTGACCTGCTTGCCGGCCCTCTGACGGCGGTCAATGCGGACGACGAGGCGCTGCCTGCCCGGCTCGAGGGTCGCCTCCTCGACTTTGCGCTCCGTCTGATATTGGAAGTCGGGATTGGTGGAATACACCACCCCGAGCCGCTTTTTCCAGTCCTGCTCTGCCATTTGGGATATTTTTTGCAAAGATAACGAATTCGGATGTATCTTTGCAGTTTATGAATCAGAAGAAGTTCACATTGTATCACAGGATAGCTGCGCTCTTCGCCCTGCTGGCCTCGGCGCTCACCTACCTGCTTACCATAG
>CAVGYS010000018.1:5484-13904 GCA_963633505.1 Oscillibacter sp. MSJ-31 | reverse complement strand
GAACTGGGACGACCACGACCGCTCCAACCGCAGAACCGCCGTTGAGATGGCGACCAATTATCTCAATTCGGTGGGACGGAACGGCATTCTCATCACTCACGGGGACAACGACACCTTCCCTCTCTGGTACGCCCAGGAGGTCGAGAACGTCCGTCCCGACGTGCGCATCTGCAACACCTCGCTGCTCGGAACCGACTGGCATATCGACCAGATGAAGTGGGCGGTCAACGAGTCCGCTCCGCTGCCTCTCTCCGTAGGGCAGTCCCAATACCTGTACGGCACCAATGAATACGTGCCGGTATATGACACCCGCAACGAGGTCACGAGCATCGCCGACGTGATGGCCCTTTTCCGCAATCCGAAGGTGAAGGCCCCGATGACGAGCGGACGCAAGGTGGACTATATCGCCTCGCGCAAGATTTCCATCCCGGTCAACAGGGAGAACGTGATCCGTTCGGGCATCCTCGACGCCAAGTACGCCGAGCAGATTCCGGACTCCATCATCATCACCATCCCGAAGGACAAGGACATGCTCACCAAGCCGGAGATATTCATGCTCGACCTTCTGTCCGGATACCAGTGGGACAGGCCGATCAATCTCCTGAGCATGGGAGGCGACATCAACATCGGAATCAAGGAATATCTTGAGTTCGAGGGTTATTCGTTCAAACTGATACCTATAAAGAACAAGACCACCACGACCGTGGCCGGGTTCGTGGACACGGATGAGCTGTACGACAAGATGTCCAGGGTTTACAAGTGGGACGCGGTGGCAGCCGGGGACTATTTTATCGACTACCAGAACCAATACACCCACATGGGAGTCCTCTCCCTGCGCGGGATGTTCGTGACCGCAGCCAACGCCTTCCTCAAGGCCGGAGAACCCGACAGGGCGATGGAGATGCTGGACAAGTGCCAGGCAGTGACCAAGGACTTCCCTCTGGAAGGGGTTCCGCTGGGATTTTCGGGCAATGACTATATGGTCGTCAATATGGTCGAGGACTACTACAAGCTCGGAGCGGTCGACAAGGCCCGCGAACTCGGTACAAGGATGGCTGAGGAGCTTCTGGTTTCGGCGAATTTCTACAACCGCTTCTACCTGTACGCCAAGGAGAATTTCGACCTCATCGGCAACTATATCTACTTCCTTGCGGAGGTGATGGAGAAAGGCGGGGATGCGGAGATGGCGAACCAGTTGAAAGACAATCTGATGACGATGCTCGGGCTGTCTTCGGACGAGGTCGGGGACTAGCGGGACAGACGCACCACCACAGAAAGCGGGAGGGCTTTTCCGAACCGGTCGGCGAGGGCGAGCTCTCCCGATTCCATTTCAGTCTCCTTTCCGAGGCCGAGGGACTGCCTTGCCACCGTCTCCCCGAGCAGGGGGGAGAATCCGTTGGAGTAGAGGTTGAGGACGAGGAAACTGTCCCGGGGCGCGAGGATGGACCTTATGCCGCCCATCATCTCGAAGAGACACTCGTCCAGCTTCCATTTCTCTCCGTCCGGGCCGTGCCCGTAGGCGGGAGGATCCATGATGATGCCGTCATAGACGTTGCCCCTGCGCTCTTCTCTCTTGACGAATTTCATCGCGTCCTCCACCACCCAGCGGATGCCGTCAAGACCCGATGACTCCATATTGCCCCGGGCCCAGGTCACGACCTGTCTCACGGAGTCCAGATGGGTGACGTCGGCTCCGGCGGCCTTGGCCGCAAGCGATGCCGCTCCCGTGTATGCGAAGAGGTTGAGGACTTTGGGCTTGTGTCCGTTCTCTGCGAGACGGCGAGTCTGGCGGAAGACGTACTCCCAGTTCGGAGCCTGCTCCGGGAACACCCCCACGTGCTTGAAGGAAGTGAGCCCGAGGCGGAGAGAGAACTGCGGGCCTTCGCCTCCACCATAGCGTACGTACCACTGGTCTTCGCCGCGGCGGAGCCTCTCCCAGGTCCCGCTGTCTTCCTTGCCCGCCTTGCCGAAGCCCGCTCCGGGCCGGAAGCGCACGTGCGCCGCCTTCTCCCAGTCCTTACTGCTCATCGACTTGCTCCACAAGGCTTTAGGCTCGGGACGGATGAGCACTTGCCCTCCGAATCTCTCGAGTTTCTCTCCATCTCCGGAATCGACAAGCTCGTAGTCCTTCCAGAACGTTCCAGGGTATTCTATCATAGCGGGTGCAAAGATATGGAGAAAATTGCTAAATTTGCGGGATTGAAATCAATATCATTATTCCATATGCAACAGCACATTGACTCTTATGATTTTTCGGGCAAGAAGGCCATTGTCCGCGTGGACTTCAACGTCCCTCTCAACGACAAGTTCGAGATCACCGATGACACCCGCATCCGCGCTGCCATCCCTACTCTGAAGAAGGTGCTCGCCGGTGGCGGCTCCCTCATCATAATGTCCCACCTCGGTCGTCCGAAGGGGGTTGACGCGAAGTTCTCCCTCAAGCACATCGTCTCTCACGTTTCAGAGTGCCTCGGGGTGGACGTGAAGTTCGCTCCGGACTGCCAGAAGGCCCAGGCCGAGGTCGCCGCTCTCAAGCCTGGCGAGGCCCTGCTGCTTGAGAATCTCCGCTTCTACGCCGAGGAGGAGGGTAAGCCTCGCGGACTCGCCGAGGATGCTTCCGACGAGGAGAAGAAGGCCGCCAAGGCCGCTGTCAAGGAGAGCCAGAAGGAGTTCGTGAAGACCCTCGCCTCCTATGCTGACTGCTATATCAACGACGCGTTTGGAACCGCTCACCGCGCCCACGCTTCCACCGCCCTCATCGCCAAGTACTTCCCGAACGACAAGATGTTCGGCTACCTGATGCTCGGCGAGATCAAGGCCATCGACAACGTGCTCAAGAACGCGAAGCGTCCGTTCACCGCGATCATCGGCGGCTCCAAGGTGTCATCCAAGCTCGCCGTGCTCGAGAACCTTCTCGACAAGGTGGACAACCTCATCATCGGCGGCGGAATGGGATATACTTTCATCAAGGCCGAGGGTGGAAAGATCGGCAACTCTCTCCACGAGGACGAGCTTATCCCG
Organism: Oscillibacter sp. MSJ-31; assembly: GCA_963633505.1. Taxonomy (GTDB): domain Bacteria; phylum Bacteroidota; class Bacteroidia; order Bacteroidales; family UBA932; genus Cryptobacteroides. The sequence continues at coordinate 10,883 of CAVGYS010000018.1, read as the reverse complement.
CAGGCGAGCGAAATCCTCGCCAAGGCCAAGGAGAAGGGCGTGAAGATCTCCCTCTCCGTGCAGACTCTCGTCGCCGACGACTTCAGCAACGACGCCAACACTCAGATTGTCCCGTCTCACGAGATTCCTGACGGTTGGGAGGGAATGGACGCAGGTCCTAAGTCCCTTGAGAACTGGAAGAAGATCATCCTCGACTCCAAGACCGTCCTCTGGAACGGCCCTGTAGGGGTGTTCGAGATGGAGAAGTTCGCCGGCGGCACTCTCCAGATCGCCGAGGATCTCGCCGAGGCCACGGCCAACGGCACGTACACCCTCGTGGGCGGCGGAGACTCGGTTGCCGCTGTGACCCGCATGGGCTATGCCGACAAGGTGAGCTACGTCTCCACCGGCGGCGGCGCGATGCTTGAGGCCCTCGAAGGCAAGATTCTCCCTGGTATCGCAGCCATCGAAGAATAATCGCGAATACAAGCAAGCTCTATCGTCCGTCCGACACAGTTGTGCCGGGCGGATTTTGTTTGTAAAATGACTATCTTTGCCGCAAATGTTTTGTTATGCTTGATTTGCTTTTCATTCACTGGCACGTCAATCCCGTACTTTTCCATATAGGCGGACTCCAGATAAGGTGGTATTCGCTGCTCTTCGTGTCCGGCTTCGTGATCGGCTGGTATCTTTTCCGCTGGTTCTTCAGGCGCGAAGGGGTGGACGAGAAACTGATGGATCCGCTTCTCTACACCCTGCTCATCGCGACGATAGTCGGCGCCCGTCTGGGGCACTGCCTTTTCTATCAGCCCGATTATTATCTGGGTTCGTGGAGCGGTTTCCTGGAGATTTTCATGCCTTGGAAGGGAGGGCTTGCAAGCCACGGGGGAGCTATTGCCCTGCTTCTCGCAATGTGGTGGTATTCAGTTCATTATGGTAAGAAGGGTGGTTTTGATTTTCTGTGGATAATGGATCGCCTCTGCATCACGGTGGCTTTTGCCGGCTGTATGATAAGGCTCGGGAATCTTTTCAATTCCGAGATTTACGGGGACGTCACCTCTCTCCCGTGGGGAGTCATCTTCGACCTCCGGGGGGAGACCCAGCCCAAGCATCCGACTCAGATTTACGAGGCTCTCTCGTACTTGATTCTCGGACTTCTGCTCGTGTGGGTGTACAGAAACAAGCTCGACAAGGTGTATCGCGGCTTTTTCTTCGGGACGTTTCTAACAGGGTGTTTTGGCATGCGCTTCCTTATAGAGTTCATCAAGGAACCGCAGGTGGGATTCGAGCAGACGATGGTTCTCAATATGGGGCAGCTGCTTTCGATTCCTTTCATCCTCGCCGGGGTGGCCATACTTGCGCTCTCATATAAGATGAGAAAGCCGGCAGGTTTGGAGGTGCGGAGAGGAAAGAAATAGCTTTATTGCACCGTATTCATAGCTTGATTGCGGCGGATGGCACGGATTTGGCAATGTTCGGGCCGCGTTAATCTAGTTATGAAGAAGTTAGTATTGTACTTTTTTGTGGCGCTGACTGTTAACGGAGTGGCCCGGGCTCAGGAACCGGTGCAGCCGCAAGACACGAGTTCAGCGCCGAAATTTATCTCGCTTGAGCAGGCTCTTCAAATCGCGGTCAGCGAGAACGCTTCGGTCAAAGTGGCCGATATGGAGGTCGAACGCAGCGGATATGAGCGTAAGGGTACCTACGCCTCCCTTTTCCCGCAGGTGGACGGTACTGCGAACTACCAGCGAACCATCAAGAAGCAGGTGATGTACATGGACTTCGACATGTCCGCGATGGGCGGAGATTCGAGTTCTGAAAGTTCAGCCGAGTCGGGGAGTTCCGATGCCGGGGTTGCGACCGGCGGCGGTATCGAGGTGGGGCGTTGGAACACCTGGTCCGCCGGCGTGTCTGCGTCGATGCCTCTGGTGAACGCCCAGCTTTGGGAAAGCCTCAAGGTGAGCGCCCAGAGCGTGGAGCTCGCCGTCGAGAAGGCCCGCAGCTCCCGTCTTGAGACTGTCAACCAGGTCAAACAGGCCTATTTCTCCTGCCTCCTCGCCAAGGAGGCGTTCCGGGTCTATAAGTCCGTCTATGAGAATGCATTGGAGAATCTGGCGCAGACGCAGCGCAAGTACGATGCGCAGCGCGCCTCCGACCTTGATCTCGCGCGTGCCAAGACCACGCTCGCCAATGCCATCCCCAACGTCTATGACGCCGAGAGTTCCGTAGTGCTGTCACTCTGGCAGCTCAAGGCGGTGATGGGTGTCAGTCTGGACGAGAACATAGACGTCACGGGCTCTCTTGCCGACTACGCCGACACGATGCTCTACGACATCAAGGCCTCCGAGGAGCTGTCTCTCGACAACAACTCGACCTTGCGCCAGCTCTCCATCCAGGCCGAGCAGCTCGCTTCGACCGTCAGGATGCAGCAGTATGCTTATCTCCCGAGCCTCGCGCTGTCCTTTTCCTACAGCATGAACGCGATGACCAACGACTTCAATTTCAGCGAGTACAAGTGGTCTCCTTATTCTGCGGTGGGACTAAGTCTCCAGATTCCGATTTTCTCCGGCGGCAAGCGCTACAACGCGGTGCGTCAGGCCAAGGTCCAGAGTGCCGAGCTCTCTGTGCAGAGAGAGAATACCGAGCGTCAGTTGCGCATCTCCATCCGCCAGTATCTCAACAAGATGGAGACCGCGATGAAAAGCTACGGCTCGGCGCAGAGCGCCCTCGAGTCCGCCACCAAGGCCTACGACATCGCGCAGCGTTCCTACAGCGTGGGGCGCAGCACCCTCACCGACCTCAACGACGCGCAGCTCGCGCTCACGCAGGCCAGCCTGACCCTTTCGCAGGCGGTATATAATTTCGTTACGGCAAAGGCGAACCTCGAGGGTGTGCTCGGAGCCGATTTCATCGACGAAGAAGGAAATGTCCAATTGAATAAAACATACAGCAATGAATAATAGATTGATAATGGGTATGGTGCTCGCTGCGGCCGTCTGCGGCTGCGGGGGCAATGGTGGCGACGATGCGCAGCAGACCGTCTCCGAAAAGACTCCGATAGTGACGGTGGTGACCGCCGCAAGGCAGGTGGTTCCTCAGGAGGAGGTGTATTCCTCCACCGTGCAGGCCAACGTCGTCAACAATATCGTACCGCAGAGCGGCAACCGCATAGTGAAGCTCAACGTCGAGGTGGGGGATTTCGTGAACGCCGGTCAGGTTCTCGCCGAGATGGACCGCGTGCAGCTGGATCAGGCTGCGCTGAAGCTCAAGAACGATGAGACCGAACTCGCTCGCGTCAAGGCCCTTCTCGGAGAGGGGGGTATCTCCCAGTCCGACTATGACGCGCTCGAGCTCGCCTTCAACGTGTCCAGGACCAGCTATCAGAATCTTCTCGACAACACGATTCTCCGCGCACCGGTGAGCGGCGTCGTTTCCGCGCGCAACTACGATTGCGGAGACATGTACGCCATGGCCTCTCCCATATACGTAGTCCAGCAGATTACTCCGGTCAAGATTCTCGTGGGAGTTTCCGAGACGGACTACAGCCGGGTCAAGAAGGGGGACAAGGTGAGCGTCACCGCCGACGCCCTTCCGGGCAAGACGTTCGAAGGGAGCGTTTCCCGCGTCTATCCGGTGATCGACCCCGCCTCCCACACGGTCAAGGTCGAGGTGCTCATCCCCAATGCCGACCGTCTCGTGCGCCCTGGGATGTATGCCCGCGTGACTATCAACATGGGTGACCGCAACAGCGTCGTCGTTCCTGACGCCGCAGTCGTGAAGCAACAGGGCTCCGGCCAGAGGCTGGTCTATGTCCTCGACTCTTCCGACGTCGTATCCATCAAGGTGGTGACGCTCGGTCGCCATTTCGGCAGCAGCTACGAAATCCTCTCCGGGCTCGAAGAGGGCGACAGGGTGGTCACCGAGGGCCAGTCAGCACTCAAGTCCGGCATTAAAGTGGAGGTATCGAAATGAGTATCTACCGTTCCGCAGTCAACAAGCCGGTAACGACAGCTCTCGTGTTTATCGCGTTCGCCGTGCTCGGCGTCTTCTCGGTGAGCAGAACCTCGATTGCGCAGTTCCCGGAGTTTGACGCAAACACCATCATGGTGATGTCCTCATATCAGGGTGCCAACGCCCAGGATATAGAGACCAACCTCACCAAGGTTCTCGAAAACGCTCTCAACGGCGTGGAGGACCTCAAAGAGCTCAACTCCCAGTCCAAGGAGAACATCTCCCTGCTGACGCTCACCTTCGAATATGGCACCGACATAGAGACGGCTACCAACAACGTCCGGGACAAGCTGGACATGGTCAACTCTTCTCTTCCGGACGGGGCTTCGATGCCTGTCATATTCAAGTTCAGCGCCGACGACATGCCTATCATGATGCTTTCCGCCACGGCGAACGAGAGCCTTGAGGGGCTTGACAAGATACTTGACGACAAGCTGGCCACGCCGCTCGCCCGTGTGAAGGGCGTCGGCACGGTTTCCGTCAGCGGCGCTCCGACCCGTGAGATACAGGTCTATTGCGACCCCGTGAAGCTTCAGGCTTACGGTCTGAGCATCAGCACCATATCGACCATCATTGCAGCCGAGAACCGCAACGTCCCTTCCGGCAACATCGACATAGGTACCGAGACCTACACTCTCCGTGTCCAGAAGGAGTTCACCGATCCGTCCGAGCTGCTTGACGTGGTGGTCGGCACGCAGAACGGCTCGGCCATCTATCTTCGGGACGTAGCCACTGTGCGCGACGGGGGAGAGGAGAGAGAGCAGGAGTCGTACACCAACGGCGAGCGCTCCGCGCGAATCATCATCCAGAAGCAGTCCGGGGCCAATACGGTCAACGTAATCAACAGCGTCAAGAAACAGCTGGCCAAGATTCAGCAGACTCTTCCCGCCGACGTCAAGGTCGTGACCTTCGTGGACGGATCGAGGGAGATCATCAACACGATTCACACTCTCTTCGAGACCATCGTCATCACCTTCCTCGTCGTAGGCTTCGTGGTGTTCATATTCCTCGGCAACTGGAAGTCCACGATCATCATCATACTCTCGATTCCGCTGGCCCTGCTGGCGTCGCTCATCTATCTCTACGCGACGGGCAACACGCTCAACATCATCTCGATGTCCGCGCTGGCGATAGCCATCGGTATGGTCGTGGATGACTCCATCGTCGTGCTGGAGAACGTCTCGACCCACCTCTCGAGAGGGGAGAAGCCCAAGGAGGCCGCCGTTCACGGCACTTCCGAAGTTGGCATTTCCGTAATCGCTTCCACCCTCACGATGCTCTGCGTCTTCCTGCCTCTGACGATGATCAGCGGTATGGCCGGAATCATGTTCCGTCAGCTCGGATGGATCGTCAGCATCATCATGATAGTTTCGACTCTGGCCGCCCTCACCTTCGTTCCGATGCTCTGC
>CAVGYS010000018.1:0-5474 GCA_963633505.1 Oscillibacter sp. MSJ-31 | reverse complement strand
CCGTGGCCGCGCTTACCTTCGTGCCTATGCTCTGCTCGCGCTGGCTTCGCGCCGACGTCAGGCACGGCAAGGCCTACAATGCCGTGTTCGTCCCGATCAACAAGTTCATCGACAAGATATCCAGGGGCTACGCTCATGTGATCCACTGGGCTACGAAGCGCCGCAAGGTGGTGATTCTCACATTTGCCGGGGTGTTCGTGCTCTCGATGGTGCTGCTCGTGCCGGGGCTCAAGACCGAGTACTTCCCTCACTCCGACTCCGACCGCATCTCAGTCACGCTGGAACTCCCTATGGGTACGGCCCAGGAGGTGACAAGGGGCTTCTACAACAAGGTGTATGACCGTCTCAAGGCCGAGATTCCGGAGGCCAGCATCATCAACGGCACCTTCGGGCAGGCCGACTCCGACAACACTTTCGCGAGCATGCAGAGCAACGGTACGCACCTTATCTCGATGAACCTCAACATCGGCACCAGCAGCACCCGCAAGCGCTCCTCGGCGGAAATCGCCGACGTGGTCAGAAGCATCGTCGGGAGCTATCCGGAACTGCGCCGTGCGCTCGTCACCGAGGGTGGCGGCGGAATGGGCGGAGCCTCCTCGATCAAGGTCGAGGTCTATGGCTACAGCTTCGACAACACCGACCTCGTGGCAAAACAGCTTCAGGCGGGGATGCTCAAGGATCCGGCTTTCGCGCAGGTGACCCTCAGCCGTGACGAATACACCCCTGAGCTTCAGATGAATTTCGACCGTACCAAGCTCGCGCTCAACGGCCTCACCTCCACTACGGCGGCAGCTGCTTTCAGCGCGGCGATGAGCGGCAGCGTGTCTTCCTACTACAGGGAGGATGGAGAGGAATACAAGATTCGCGTGCGCTATTCTCCCGAGGCCCGTACGAGCATAGAAGACCTTGAGAACATCCTCGTCACCAACGCCGCCGGGCAGCAGATAAGGATGAAGGACCTCGGCACGGTGGAGGAGACTCTCGTGCCGCCTACCATCGAGCGCAAGGACAGGGAGCGTCTCATCACCGTCACCGGCATCGTGGCCCAGGGCTCCGCCCTCAGCGAGGCCGTTCAGGCCGCTGGCAAGGTGATCGCGGACACTCCGATGCCGACCGGAATCTCCACTGTGATTGCCGGAGACTATGAGGATCAGCAGGATATGTTCTCCGATCTGCTCGTGCTCATCATCCTTATGGTGATACTCGTCTATATGGTGATGGCATCGCAGTTCGAGTCGTTCATGAGTCCGTTCGTAATCATGTTCTCGGTGCCGTTCGCGCTCGTCGGAGTGCTGCTCGGTCTGCGTATCACGGGCACGGCTCTCGGAGTGATGGCGATGATCGGTATCATCATCCTCATCGGTGTCGTGGTGAAGAACGGTATCGTGTTGATAGACTATACGATACTCTGTAGGGAAAGGGGTATGAACATCCGGGACGCCTCCACCACCGCCGCCAAGAGCCGTCTGCGCCCTATCCTTATGACCACCCTTACCACCGTGCTCGGTATGCTGCCTATGGCGGTCGGCACCGGCGAGGGTTCGGAGATGTGGCGTTCCCTCGGTGTGACGGTGTGCTGGGGTCTTACGGTCTCAACCCTCGTGACCCTCGTGCTCATACCTACCGTATATTGTTCATTTGCAAGTAGACAGGAAAGGAGGAAACAGAAATGAAAGCGATGTTCATAGCCTACAATCAGGCATATAATGAAGAGATCGTGGAGATGCTCGCCGAGTTCGGGCAGCGCGGATTCACCAGGTGGGAGGATATAGAGGGAAAGGGAAGTTTCAACGGCATCCCGCGTTTCGGCAGTCACGCATGGCCGGAGATGAACCACGCTGTGCTCGTGATGCTCAAGGACGAGAAAGTGGAGCCGATACTCGCCGCGCTCAAGGCCAAGGACGAGGCGGCGCCGGAACTCGGGCTACGGGCCTTCGTCTGGAATATTGAAACTTTCTATTAAATTGTTAACTTTGTATCCGCCGCCCTTTTCGGACGGCGGATATTTTTAATAAATGACATCAATATGGCAACAGTAGTAAACGATGCGAACATTGCGGAGATTCTTTCTTCTCCGAAACCGGTTCTGATAGATTTCTGGGCCACGTGGTGCGGTCCGTGCCGTGTGCTCTCCCCGACCGTGGACGAAGTGGCGGCCGAATACGAGGGCAGGGCCGTGGTCGCCAAGTGCAATGTCGATGACTGCGAGGAGATTTCCCTCAAGTACGGCATACGCAACATCCCGACGCTGCTCTTCTTCAAGGGCGGCGAACTTGTGGACAGGACCGTCGGGGTCGTGTCCAAGAAAGAAATAAGTGAAAGAATTGACAAACTGATTTAAGAAATGAAAAAAGTCATCATCATTCTCGCGGCTGCGCTCCTGTCAGCCTGGTCGGCGAATGCTCAGATCGGCGTCATCGCCGGCCTTACGTCTTCCGCCACCAACGTCGAGTCCGCATACGCGGACATCAAGAATGTCAACCAGTATCACGTCGGTCTTGCATATAGGCTCAGCCTCGGCCGCAGCCTCGCCATACAGCCTGCTCTCATCTACAATATGAAGGGCACCACGATGGGGAACATCGCAGGGGTGCAGGACGTCGACGTCGAGTACAAGACCGGATATCTTGAACTTCCGGTGCAGGCGCAGTTCAGTCTGGTGGATCTCGGAATCGCGAGGGCGTACGGTCTGGTGGAGCCGTTCATCGGCTATGCCGTCAAGAACGAGATCAAGAGCGTCAATCAGGTCGTGGACAATTGGGACAACATGAAGACCCGCTTCGAATACGGCGTGAGCCTCGGTGCCGGTGTCGAAGTCTTCGAGCGCCTGCAGGTTTCCGTCAAGTATTTCTGGAACCTCGGGGACGTATATGGGAAGTCGATAAACATCGGCACCATCTCCAAGGAGATCAGCTCCAGCAAGTGTGACGGCATCGCTGCGTCAGTGGCCTATTTCTTTTAAATCACGGATATGCCGGAAAGAAAGGCGGCGGTTTTTTTCTGCTCCGCCAGCAGTGACATAAAGGAAGAGTATAATCAGGCTGCACGGGAAATCGTCCGTGCGGCTTGTTTGTCCGGATATGACATAGTCTCCGGAGGGACCGTCAAGGGTACGATGAACGTTGTCTGCGATGAGGCCTCCCGGCATGGCGTGGAAGTGGTCGGAGCCATTCCTCGCTTTATGAAAGGGCTTGAGCATCCGGCACTTACCAAGTGCATCTGGACGGACAGGATGTCCGAGCGCAAGGATGCGATGAGGGAGGGAACCTGCCTTGCCGTGGCGCTTCCGGGAGGAATCGGCACGCTGGACGAGCTCTCCGAGACGTTCTGCCTCGCCAAGATGGGGATTTACAAGGGGAGGGTGATAGTGTTCAACGTGGACGGATTCTACAATTCGTTTAGGGATCAGCTCTTCCTGTATGTCCGCAGCGGCTTCATGGATGAGGGGGCCATGTCCCTGATCAGTTTTCCCGAGACGGTGGAAGAGCTTGAGGGGCTGTTGTGAATTTCGGTGAAATCATATCTCTGCTCGGTGACGATTGGACGCGGACACGCGAACTGATCCGCGACGCCCTGCGCACTGACGTGACTCTTCTCGAGAGGGTCAACGAACAGCTGCTTTCCCATTCCGGGAAGATGCTTCGTCCGCTGACGTCTCTCCTGATTGCCAAGGCGACGGGGACTCCCAACGATGACAGCCTGCATTACGCGGCGGCTTCCGAACTGCTGCACAACGCCACTCTGATACACGACGACGTGACCGACGAGAGTACGGAAAGGCGCGGGGCCCCGACAGTCTCGGCGATGCTCGGACCGTCTGCGGCCGTGCTCATCGGGGATTTCTGGCTTTCCAAGGCGGTGGAGGTCATCTTTGACACTTCCCGCTTTTCCAGCGTTGTCAGGCACTTCTCGCGGACGCTTACGGATCTTGCGGAAGGGGAGATGTATCAGCTTGAGAAAGCTTCTTCGGCAGACACGACGGAAGCGGACTACTTCAAGATCATAAGGTGCAAGACTGCGTCTCTTTTCGTTGCGGCCGGGGTGTCCGGAGCCTGCTCCGTGGACGCTTCCCCGCGGCTGGAGAAGGCGGCAGAGGAGTATGCTCTCGCTTTCGGCACCGCCTTCCAGATCAAGGATGACATTCTCGACTACGCCGGCACGGGCGAACTCGGCAAACCGGTCGGAGTCGATCTCAAGGAGCAGAAGATAACTCTCCCTCTTATCGGGGCGCTCTCCACCCTGGAGGACGAGGCTCCGCTGAGGAGCAAGATACTTAAGATACGGGAGCATCCTGAATACTGCACCCAGCTGCGCGACTTCGTGATCGAGCGGGGAGGAATCGACTATGCCGCTGTCAGGCTTCAGGAGTACGTTGACAAGGCCGTGGAGGCACTGTGTCCGATCCCTGATTCTCCGGCCAAGGAGGCCTTGGTCCAGATAGCGCGTTTCAACGCATTCAGACAGGTATGAGGTTCGCGCAGCTCCGGGGGGACGAAGACGTCGTGAAAGCTCTTGTCGGGATGGTCGATTCCGGCAAGGTGCCGCATGCGATAATGTTTCACGAGGATGACGGCGGGGGAGCGTTCCCGCTGTGCGTGGCTTTCCTGCAATACTTGTATTGTGCGCATCGCGGCGGGGGAGATTCCTGCGGAGTCTGCCCATCCTGCAACAAGATATCCAAGTTGATCCATCCGGACGTGCATTTCGTGTACCCTACCGCCGCATCTGCGATTTCCGTCCAATATGTCGCGCAGTTCCGCTCGCTGGTGGCGTCCAATCCGTCTTTTACCGAGTCGCAGCTCATGACGGCCCTGGGAATCGAGGGCAAGAATTCCCTGATAGCCGTGAGCGAGTCCAGGCACCTTCTCGACACCCTGTCTCTGAGCGCCCTCGAGGGGGGCTACCGTTCGGTCGTGATATATCTCCCCGAAAAGATGAACGCGGATGCCGCCAACCGGCTGCTGAAGATAATCGAGGAACCTCCCCTCAAGACGCAGTTCCTCCTGATTACGCACCATTCCGAGAAGGTTCTCCAGACCATCTCTTCGCGTTGTCAGCAGATTCGCGTGCGGCCTTCCCGTGCCGCGGACCCGGCGGAGTCGTTTGCATCTCCGGAACTGTTTTCCGGTCTTATGGACGCCATTCTTCGCAGGGACCTGCTCTCTGCGCTCGATGCGGGGGAGAGGATTGCCGCGCTACCGTCGCGCGAGGCTGCCAAAACTTTTTGTAAATTCGCATCATATCAGCTCCGGATCATTTTCCTTGCACAGCAGGGGCTATCTTCTCCGGCTCCGGACAGCGCAGATGCCTCCAGCTGGGCTTCCCTCTGCCCCAAGACCTTCCCGAGGAAGGCTCTTGCCGTCTTTGACCGGACCGCCTTGCTGATTGACCGCAACGTCAATCTGCGTCTGCTGTTTACGGATATGGTGGACAAACTTTTTATGCTAATATGAACGATATAAGAGAATCCATAC
>CAVGYS010000017.1:12062-13967 GCA_963633505.1 Oscillibacter sp. MSJ-31 | reverse complement strand
CCTTGGCGTTTGTCCGGCAAAATGGCATCCCGCCGGAGAAAACCTCGTTTCAGTGAAGTTTGTCCGGCAAAACGGCTTTCTCCCGGAGAAAGTGTATTCCAAAAAACGGCGTAAATTTTGGAATACAACTCCAAGATTTACGCCGAATTTTGGAATCGGGGTGTTTTTAGAAGCTGTAGCCCAGGCCGAAAGTCATCGTGCCGCCGAGAGCCTCGGAGGCGAAAAGGTAGGCGGCGTTAAGCTGCACGCCCGCGTACTTGACCCCGAGTCCGACGGTGGCGAAGGACGGAAGCACTGCCGTTTCGGCCCCGTAGTGATAACCTGCGCGAGCGAAGAGCATATCCTTGAACGAATACTGCACGCCGGCTGCGGCAGTCACGTCTCCGCAGAAGAAGTAGTCCAGATCGGCGTCAAGCTTGAGAGAATGAACCTCCGCAAATCCTCTGGTCCAATCCGCACCGATGCGGGCGGAAGCAGGCAGAGAGTAGCTTTCGCCGTCAGCCCCCGTGACTTCGCCGCCAAGGGACGCGGCTCCGGCTGAAAAGTTGAAATCGGACACTCTGTACGTCACGAAAACGTCCCCGCACAAGGCAGAGTAAGAGTCATCATCACTGAGCTTCTGCGAGGCGAACCTCAGATTGACTCCGGCGGCGAGGTTGTCAATGATCTTCACACCGACTCCGAGTCCCGCGGAAACGATGGACGGGGCGAAAGTGCCACTGTCATTGCCGCTCTTGTCCATGATTGTGTATTCCTTACCGTTCTGCATTGTCCCGGCCAGCGAGAGAGCGAACTTCTCACCGAGTTTGAAGGCGGCGCCAAGAGCCATATTGCTGTCACCAGCCCCATCCGGAGCCCAGCTCTGATACGAGGCCCCGAAGCTCATCTTGCTGTCCGAGAGCGGGATGACGGAAGAATTGCGGAGAGCTGAATACGCCGTTCCGCAGGTGGAGGCGAGTCCCGCGAAGCCCATACCGGCAGACACGGGATCCTGCTCCACCCTCAATGTCGGCATTGCAGTCTGGGCGGAAGCCGCGCCTGCCGAAAGCAGGCAGGCGGCAAAAGTCATCATATTCCTAAGATTCATCATTTCTTGACTATCGTTTGTTTGTACTCATTGTCTCCTATCTTGACGCTAACGACATACCTTCCCGGAGCCTTGTCGGACATATCAATCACTGCCGGGGCGAGGACGCTCACGTTGGACACCATGCTGCATATCAGGCTCCCCGTCTCCGAACGGACTACTATCTCCGTGGAGGCCAATGCTCCGGTGCCGACGTTGAGATAATCCACAACCGGATTTGGATACGCCGTCACAGGCTTCTCCGGATCCGGAATCGCGACACGGAAGCTGAACTCGGCCGTCTTGTTCTTGGCATCGGAGGCCGTCACGCTGACGGTGGTCACACCATAATCCAGAGCCGTACCGTTGAGGATATTGTCCTTGGGGTTGACGTGGAGGATGGACACGTTCTGGTTGTTCACGCTGTATTTGAGAGTCTCCCCGTCGGGATCCTCCACGTACTCCGACATGTCGATGGTGAATTTGGAGCCCGGAGCCTCAAGAATCATGTCTTCTATCTGCTTTATCACCACAGGAGGGTGGTTCTCCAGGATTTCAAACGTGACGGCATAGTCCGTACTGTCCCACTTGTCACTCGCGATGATGTGCGAGGTATAGACTCCCGGGTCGGCAAGAGGCCCTCTGATTTTGAGCTCATATTCTCCGCTCACTGAATTTATCCCGAACGTCTCGGCGGATGACGTGGCGGACTTGTATTTGACGGTGAACACGTGCCCGTCCGGATCGAAGATGCTGAACGGAATCGTGAGAGTCTCGTGGGACTTGATTTTGTAATCCCCCGTATATGAAGTCTCGACTGTCGGCGGATTGTTCGGGAG
>CAVGYS010000017.1:5075-12052 GCA_963633505.1 Oscillibacter sp. MSJ-31 | reverse complement strand
GAGTGGTCACCGCCTTTATCTCGGAGAGCTTGGAGAAGTTGCGCCCGTAGCTGAACGCGACTATCGCCGTGTAGTATGAGGAGTTGAACTCCAGGTTCTTTATGCTTCCGGAGATTTCCTCCCCCTTTGCGGCGCCGTCGCTGTAAACCACGGTGCTGTTCATCCCTGACGGGAGGTTGTTGTAGTCGAGATTATTGAAGAGAGACCTGTCCGCGGCGGCGAGGATGATGAAGCCGTAGGCGTTGTTGCCGTCATCATCTGAAGTCACTTTCCAGCTGAAATTGAGGTTGTTGGCCTTGACTTCAACACTAAAATCGTCCACAGGAGCCGGTGCCTGCGAACCGCCGTACGTGATTGACCCGAGGGCATCCACAAGAGGGCCTATCTTGGAATTGGAACTGAGAACGTCCTTGCGCGCTCCGTTGACGAGCCTTTCCTTGAGCATGTCATTGGTGAAGCCCTGTCCGCCGTAGTATGAAACTATCAGCGCGGCCACGCCCGACACGTGCGGACAAGCCATGGACGTGCCCTGCATCCACCCGTACTTGTTGCCGGGGAGGGTGCTGTAAATCTGACCGTTGGTGTAATAGGCATCTCCGCCCGGAGCAGCGATGTCAACCCAGCTGCCGTAGTTGGAGTAATAAGCGCGAGAATAGTCCGGGCCGATGGAACCTACCGCGATGATCGGCTCATAGTTGGCCGGAGCACCGTTTTCGATCGCATCGTTGCCGGCAGCGAAGATTACCACGCCGCCCTTCATCGGGGAGTCCGGAAGCTGGTTGCCGGAGTTGTCGCAGCCCGCATACTTGATGAAATAATCGACGGCCGCCTTGTGCGAGGCGCTGATGGTCGCGGCCATTGCCGTTTCATACTCGCTTCCGGTCAGTTTGCCGTCATTGTTAGAGTCATAGTCATATCCCCAGCTGTTTTGGGAAATCACGGCCCCGTTGTCGGCACCCCACTTGATTGCGGCCGCAGAGTCTCCGCCTTTGTCCGAACCGCCGGAGGTTTCAAAAATCTGGCTTGAGAGGAGTCGGACGCCCTTGATTCCATTGGCAGCGTCACCGCCGGCTATGCCCTCGACCCCTATGCCGTTGTTGCTGACAGCCCCTATCGTGCCGGCCACGTGCGTGCCGTGCGAGTGGGCGCTCACCTGTCCGCCGGAGACGAAGTTACGCCCGCCGACGTAGGCGTCCGCGAGGTCCTCGTGGCTGAAATCGATTCCGCCGTCCACAACGTTGACGATGACCTTCTCACTGCCGACGGTGTAGTTCTGCCATACGGGGAGGACGTTGATGTCGGCCCCGGACTTGTGTTTGCCGGAGAGAGTGCCGTCATTGTGATAGTGCCACTGATATTTGGCGTACGGGTCGTTGAAATAAGAAGAAATCTTCACCGCCGGCTCGGGCTCGGCAATCACGACTCCCTGGATGGCCCCGGCTTCCTCGGTGGCTTTGGTGACGCTCACAGCCTTCTTATAGGTGACTTTGTACCAGCGGTGCAGGCCTTCGGCCCTCGTGCGCGGTTCATATTCCCCGGCATAAGGGAAGAGACGCTCCAGAGACTCGATTCCGAGCTCCTCGTACAGCGCCGCGATTCCCGGTGACGAAGCTTTCGTGACGACCCCTCCGGCGGCGAGGTCCTTCTCGATGAGATCCGCCGTCTGTTCGTCGAAGTTGATGTTGAGCCTGCCCTTTTCATACATGGCCTCCGGTGCAGGAGTCGTCTCCTCCTCTACGGAAGGCACGGATTCCCTTGCACAGGAAGATGCGGCCAGCAGGGCCGCGCACATGATAGAGAGCGATATAAGATTTCTCTTCATATTGAATTATTGTTGATTGTCAGCGAGATAGTCCACAAGAGTGATAAGGGAGACAGGGTCTTTCCATTTGATTTTGTTTGCTTTCAGGAAGGCTTTCAGCTTGGCCTTGTCCACTCCTGGCATATCCTGTACGTCCCTTTTCGTGGCATAGACGCACTTGCCACCGAACACAAGATAATACTTTTTGTCGAGAGCGAGCGTTTTTCCGTCGGTTTTTGCGTTCTTGAGCTCCATGTGGTTCATGTTCGTTCTCGTACCCCCGATGCCTTCAAGGGAGCTGAGAGCGGTCGTGGCAATCGAACTGGATGAAGAACCATAAGCCCCTCCGGTTTCGCCCAGCTTGGCGTAGTCTATGCTCAGACCTTCGGCGACTACACCCTTGTCTGATTTCTGAAGGACTTTCATCATCTTCCCGTAGGCGTTGACATAGACGTCCTTGCCAATCTGGACGGAGGTGACTTCCACGCTTGAGGCCTGTTTCACGAGATCTCCGTCGATGAAGTGCACGCTGCTGTTGTCAAGGCAGATATTGTACTCTCCCTCAACGACTTTGCCGCCGGTCATCACCAGCTTGCCCGGCATGAAATCTTCATAGACGTACGGCCACGTAGTCGTAGGTTCAAAGTTCTGAGCCCCGGAATGCGGAGCGGCGAGCAGGCTCAGCGCCGCAAGGGCCATGATGGCTGATTTGAATGTTTTCATAATATGGACTTTTATAATTGACAAAACTGCCCCGGATTTCCCCGGAGCAGTTAAGTGCTATTCAAGATGCTTATTTAACGACTTTTGCGTCGCTGATGAGTTTGAATGACCTTGCGTTCGCCGTCTTGAGGGAAGCGCCTGACGTCGCGGCAGCTTTTTCGGCCGAATAGTCATAGTACGCATCCCACCATCCTGCACCGGTTCTGGTAGCGGCACTGAACGCATACATTCCGAAGTATCCGGTATTCTCAATCTTTCCCTTCGCAGGAACCTCGAATACGGCAGGGGCCTTGGAAGTGTAGAGGCTATCGCTGCTTACAGTACCGTTTGCAAAGGCAATGGCGTATTTGGTGCCGCTTGCAGTCGTCACTGCAAACATTGACTGCAAGCTTGCGACGGTAATGGTTCCGGCAGCCGGATCGAACGTGGCATATACAGGACTTGCAAGTTCCTCCCCGAAGAGATGGGTGAACATGATATTTCCTTTCTCCGCGTTGTCGCTTGCCACGATAACGTCCGTTACGTCAATGAGATCTTCACCATTGGAGAAGCATGTCGCATAGGATGAGGTATAGCTTCCCAGCACGTCCTCAAGCTTGTAGTCGTAGGCGTAGAGGTATTCGGCGGACCACTTGGCGTTGGTGTTGCCATAATAATCCTCGAAAGTCTCCGCCTCTATGGTGATGGTGACGTCGCTGCCCCTCGCAGGCTCCTCCGGAAGGAATACGGCCACCTTACCCATGCTTGGCACGTATCCGAAGTCCGAGTTCGGCGTGAGGTCGTAGGTCGTGGTCTTGCCGGATTCGGCATAGCTTGCGGATCCGCTCTGCTTTGAATCGGTGGCGCCGTATCCGTATTCGGACCCGAAATCAATCAGGACAGGAGTCTCATAGTCGGTGATAAGTTCGCTTACCTGCTTCCCGAGGCTGAACGCCTTGGTCGTGTTGCGTCCGTAGATGTTGCGTCCCTCGACCTTTTCGCTGGAAGCGTTGTATTTGGCCGATGAGGTCAGGGCTACGGATTCGTTGCCAGCATAGTCAACGAAGGCTCCGGCAGCCACGTCCACAGAATAATATGCTCCCGCCGGGATCTCGAACTCGATGGTGGCGGCGGCCCCGCTCACAGCGGAAACCTTTCCGGCCACCGTGCCCACAGGGTTGCCGTTGGTGAATTCAGGGTCATGGAGAGCATAGTACTTGACGCTCACCTCTCCGCTCGAAAGCTTGACATCCTCGGAGAACGTGAGGGTCACCACGTTGCCCTTGGCGCTGAACTTGGCCGGTTTCGGGGCCACGTTGTCAGAGGTCTTGAACGTGACGCTCTCCACGCTTGAAGGAATTCCGGTGGAACTTCCCGCAACGGCGTAGATGACGTACGGGGTGTTAGGCTCAAGGCCTTCCACGGTGAGAGTCTTGCTCTTGGAAAGATGATAGTCAATGGTCCCCTGACTTACGCTCTTGTAGGATACGGAGTAGAGGGAGGCCGAGTCAAGAGCCTCGACCACGTCGCTCTGATCCACAAGGTATGAATAATAGGTGGCCTCGCTCTTCGGGGTGAGGGTGAAGGTGACGGCGTCATCCTCAACGAGCTTCACATCGATGTCGATACCGTCGGACTTGACTTCCGGCGTGGCGCTCTCCGTAGGGCCGTAAAGGTCGTTGCAGGCCACGAGAAGAGCTGCCGCTGATATGAGTGTAAATATCTTTTTCATAAACGTTTATCTTTATTTCTTTACCCAAACGATGCCCGGATCAAGCAAATCATAAAGGGAAACACTACCCGAATCATTCTTGTACCCTATGCCATATCCATTTTCGGTCTCGAAGCCTTTGGAAGTGGAGGTGAATTCAACGTTGCCAGAGCTGCTGACATAGTTGCCGTCGAAAGACCAGAGGCTGAGGCTGCGGCCGCTGACGGCGGAGGCAAACGTTTGTCCGCAAGGGAAGTTGATTCCGGTGACATTGCCATCCTCATCCTTGACCACGTTACCATAAATGCGCCAATCCGAAGAAGGGTAGTAACCCGCAAAGGTCGCGGTGAAACCATCAACCCATACTACGTTGATATCTTCCGGATCTTTCATCAAGGTGGCGGTCCAGCTGACGTCAACCCCGTCGAAGTAGTCGTGAGCCGTGGCGGTGTACTCGCCGAGAATCGCGCTGAGCGGGTGGTCGAGGTCATTGATTGTGACGGTGCAGACACTGCTCGCACCGAGGTTGAGTCCGGTGGCGGAAACAAGCTTCACGCTGAAGGAGAGGTCTCCGGTATATGTGCCGGCGATGTTCTTGATGTTGACCACGATGGAACCTGTGCGCTCCGTGCCGTCAAACACCAGCACTGCGGATTCATCGCTGATTTCGTAGTTCTCTCCGGACTTTGCCGTCCCGTCAACGAGTTCGTAAGAAATGTTCGTCTTGACCGGATTGACGGATGCGATGGTGAGAGGCAGAGTCACCGTGCCCGCGTCTTCATTCACCGATACGGCCGCCTTGTCGAAAGCTACGAACGAATCGGCCTCGTCGAAAGTCGGGAGCGGATTGAGGTCACATCCCGCAAGGGTGGCCGCCGCCGCTGCACCTGCTATGTATTTAAGTATATTTTTCATCTTTTGTCCTCCTTATTAGTTGCTATAACCAGGGTTGTGGGTGAGGTTAGGGTTGACGCCGTACTCCCTGTCAGGGATAGGCATCGCCCAACGGTAGTCGCCGGCCTTGACTTCCTTGGCCTTGTCATCGCCAACGAAATCGCTGCGGGTCATATCGCGCTTGGTCCTCGCGAGGTCGAACCAGAGGTGACCTTCCCAGGCGAGTTCCTTGCGGCGCTCCTCATAGACTCCCGCGAGGGTCTGCGGCTGCACGCTTGCGCCACGATTGTCGGCGATGGTCTTGAGGTCATCCACGGCATTTACGCCGCTGATGCTCGCCCCATTGATGAGCGCTTCCGCGCGGTTGAGGTACATCTCGGAAAGTCTCAGCACGATGGTGTTGTTGACGTCCGGGGTGCCGAGGCCCTTGCCTGCGTACTTGGCGGTCCACACGACGTCGTCCTTCGCCTGGAAGAGAGTTCCGCGAACGTCGCCGTCCTCGAATGACTCGTAGAGGTCTGCTGACGCGCCGGCGTCACCATAGCCGGAAGGACTGGTCATAGGGCTGATGCCATCGTGGTATCCGTCATAACTGTTGGTCTTGATACCATAGACTTCGAAGATGACTTCTCCTCCCTTAGGCGTGTCCTCGCGATAGCAGGCCGCATTCTTGAGGTCGGATGACTTCCACATGGTGTACTTGCCGCTGTTGATGACCTTGGTGGCGTAGTTGGCCGCTTCCTGCCACTTGCCCATGTAGAGGTAAACCCTGCTGAGGAAAGCCTGGATGGCGTAGATTGAGACTGCGGCCTTGCTGTCCGTGACACCGCTTCTCACATAGGTCGGGTCGATGATGGACTCGGCCTCAAGAAGGTCGGCGACGATCTGCTCATATACCTTGGCGACAGTCTCGCGTGCAGGCTGCGCGTCAGGGTCGGTGTGCGTCACTACAGGAACTCCGTCGTGTGATGCATCGGAAGTGTAGCTGTACGGCTGCGCATAGGTGCGGACGAGGTCGAAGTGTGCGAGGGCGCGAAGGAAGAGAGCTTCGGCCTTGATGTTGTTCTTGGTCTGCTCGGCACCTTCCACGTTCGGGAGTGCGTCGATGGCGTTGTTGACGGCCGAGATCACGTAATATCCATATCCCCAGAGACCGTAGGTGCTGTTCTCGGAGTAATTGATGTTGTAAGCGTTCGTAAGACGTCCCGTGTCCCAGTCGGAGCCGAAGTATTTCTTTCCGTTACCCGTCTTCATCTCGTTGTAGATGATGAAGCTGGCTCCGTACCAAGAGCTTGACGCGAGAGGGGAATACGCCCCGGCGACAGCCTTGTTGACACCGTCCAGAGTGGAGAGCGTGAGCTCGTTGCTCTGCGAGAGAATCGGCTCTTCAGTCAGGAAATCCTGGCAGGCGTTTGCGCAGCAGAGCGCAAGCGCGGCGGATGCGATAGCTATGTATTTGTTCATAATCGTCATAATTTAGAATGATAACTCGATACCTCCTACGACTGACTTGGTGAGAGGATAAGTTCCGGCGGTGATACCGGTGATGCCCTGCTCAGGATCCCAGTAATTGACGTCGTTGAAGCAATAGAGGTTGAGACCGCTGACATAGAAGCGGAGGCCCTTGACGTGGAGTTTCTTGAGAGCGCGCTCCTGGAGAGAATAAGAGATGGTTATATCCTTGACGCGCAGGTAGCTGCCGTTGGCGAGCCAGCGCGTGCTGAGTATTGCATCGTTGCTGACTGACTGGCCTGCAACCGGTTTAGGCTGCACTCCGGTGTCGCCCGGCTTCTTCCAATAATTGTTGGATGATGCCATCTGGTTCATGTTCATCTGTGCTCCGTCAGAATTGAGGTAGCTCCATTCGTT